>JAFQVE010000050.1 GCA_017408185.1 Oscillospiraceae bacterium
AATTCCTTGTTCACCACAGTTTATGAACCGTATAAGGATGCAAGATATATAAAGAAGATTGAGGCTCTTCCGATAACTCCGGTTGACGGCGACCTTTCCGCTGTTGACGCGGCAAAGGCAGTCAAGGTAACTCATACAAGCGGAAGGATAGATTATATCGCATACTCAACAGATGAAAAGCGCTCGTATACGATATATGACGAAAGTGTAGGACGTGCTCTTGAGTTCACAGGATTTGTAGGAGTTCTTTCGTATAAGGATAATGAGCTTATCTATTCCTACATTCACGACGGCGCAAGATTTGGGTCGGCAGAAAGCAACCTTGTCCGCCTTACAGGAACGGTTACCGGTTTTGAAAAAGATCTTACCCGTTCAAACTACATTATCGTAAAACCGGATGCGGACATAGCAACAACAGAGCTTGCAGGTAAGTACATCAATGTTAAGAATGACGGTGTGCGTAACGGTATGTATAAGATTATTTCTGCATTGCCTGAGGGTGATGACGAGATAAAGCTTGATATCGGCGGTGTAAGTACAATCCGCGCGTACCGTGATACTGAAAATCCTGATGAAGGCTTTGTATATGACATTGCCGAGGGACAGGTGTTTACAATCGGTCTCACCGATGAGGTTACAAACAATCCTGAGTTTACTCCAGTTTCTGATAAAAGCACATCGGCAGGCTCGTCGATAAACGTTACAGTCAATGCAACAAGCCCGATAGGTAAGAGTATAACCTACAGCGCGCTTCAGCTTCCGCGCGGCGCGAGCTTTAATGCAGATACAGCAACCGTTACATGGAAGCCGGACAGCTCACAAATTGGCGATAACCGCGTATCAATCCTTGCAACTGATGAGGACGGACGCGAAGAGACACTTCATTTTGTCATAACGGTTTACGGAAGCACAACGGGAAAACCGTCAACCGACAACACAACAGAACCTCCATCAGCAGACGGCTCCGGAACAGCGAGTGATAGCACAGTTTCAGCCGGCGGAGGCGGTGGCGGCGGTGCCGCACCGACCGACAAGCCTGATGATGAAACCAAGACCGATGACGATGAAAGCCTTCTCCTCGAGGAGAAGGTGCCGAGCGCAGGCGAGGCAGATGAGGTTGAAAAAACGCAATTCATCGACCTCGGTAACCACGCATGGGCAGAGGGCGCAATAAACACACTTGCGGCAGATGGAATAATAAAGGGAACGTCTGCAAGCACGTTCAGTCCCGCCGATAACATTACCCGTGCAGATTTTGCTCTGCTTCTCGTCCGTGCGTTCAATCTCACAAGTGACAATGATGAGAACTTTGCAGATGTTTCGGGAAGTGATTACTTTGCATCTGAGCTTGCAATTGCACGCAATACTGGTCTTGTCAACGGCATCGGTGATAATAAGTTCGCTCCGCGAAGTAGCATCACCCGTCAGGATATGATGGTAATCGTCTACCGCGCGTTAAATAGCCTTCCCCTTGAGGGGAAGGTGGCGCTGCAGGCGACGGATGAGGTGTTATCGCAATATCCCGATTTTGACACTGTCGCACCTTACGCCCGCGAAGCAGTCTCCGCACTCGTCGGTGCAGGTCTTGTTAACGGCAAAAACAATCTCATCGCACCAACGGATTATACAACAAGAGCCGAGGTTGCGGTGCTGATAAAGAGAATATTGGATTATACAAAGTGATTTTGGAGAATGTTTTATGGTTAATGTTGGAATAATCGGTTGCGGTAAAGTTGCCACTGCACATATCAATGCGCTGTTGAAAATACCGGAGGCAAAAATATCGGCAGTGTGCGATGTGGATGAAGAAAGATGCCGCAAATTTGCCGAGAAGACTTGTGCGAATGCATACACAAGCTATGAAGAGATGACTGATAAAGAAAATCTCGGGCTTGTGATAATCTGCTTACCGCCTGCCTTTCATGGAGCGTGTGTGAGATATTGTGCCGAAAAGAAAATTAACGTTTTTGTTGAAAAGCCGATGGGGATTGATGTTTCTGATTGTCGCTCAATGATTGAGGTATGTGAACAAAACGGTGTTATGCTGTGGGTAGGGCATATGCAATGCTATTCGGAAGAAAACGTTATTGCAAAAGAACTTATTGCATCGGGAAAATACGGCGATCTTATCTCGATAAATGAGGTAAGAACCTGCCGTTATCCCGGACCTGTCTCACCAAAATGGCTTATGAATAAAGCTGTATCAGGAGGAGGCATTCTGTATAACTTTGGCGCACATACGCTTGATATGGTAAAGTACATAACAGGAAGCAAGGTTGTTTCTGTGCAATGCGGTGTAAGCTTGCACGAAGAAGGAACAGAGAATGCGGCGAGTGGGATGCTGAAGCTTGAAAACGGGGTTTCAGTAACGTTCAATCTTATGGGAAACTGCGATGTCAACAGGTATGAGATAACGTTGTATCTCAGCAAAGGAGAAATTCGGATAATTCCGCGGCAAAGTATCAGTGTATGCGGTGCGAATGGTGCGTTTGAAACAATTTCGGGAGCAAGCGAAGAAGCAACAGGAAAGTCTTGGCAATATCTGCAACTTTGTGATGTTATAGAAGCAACCGAAAACAAAGAAGCAAAAGTCGGCGGTGCGTACGGACTGGGGATCATACAGGACCTCGAAATGTTGTACAAATCTGCCGGGATTATGTAAAAAAACGGAGGAGAGATTATTATGAAAGAGTTTGTAAAAAAAATAACTGCAGTTTTATTGGCAACGTGTATGATTTTTGCACTTGCTGCGTGTGGGGACAGTGGAACACCAAAAGATGTCTCTGAAACTCTTGCAGGTGCAGAGATAGAGGTTGTTATTCCGTCGCATCCCAACTGGCCGTATCGTGATGATTGGAAATCATGGCAATATGTAAGAGAAGCCACCGGTGCAGATATTGATGTTGTGGCATATCCGAACTCTGATTATTCAACAAAGGCATCGCTTATTATGGCAGATCCTGAAAACGTGCCGGATCTTATGTGTATGCCCGATATGAGCTATGTAAGCAAATACGTGTCGCAGGGCGCATTTGTGGCAATTGATGACTATCTTGATGAGATGCCGAACTATACAAAGTTCTGGGATTCCGTTCCGGAAGAGGAAGCGGAAAGCATGCTTAAGATGCGTCGCGCAGTTGACGGTAAAACATATTATCCGCAGGTTTACGGGCGTCAGAATACCATAAACCTCCGCACATGGCTTTACCGTAAGGATATTTTTGAAAAGCACAATATAAAAATGCCTGAAACAATGGATGATTTGTACCTTGCAGCAAAACAACTCAAAGCATTGTATCCGGATAGCTACCCTATATGCATCCGTGGATTCTTTAACAACGGTGCGGATCTTATCGGAGCATCGTGGAGCCCGAACTTTGCGGTCGGCGCGTATTACGATTTTGAAAAAGAAGAATGGCATTACGGTGCGCGAGAGAACACAATGCGTGAGATTATAGAATACTTTAAAATGCTGGATGAGGAAAAACTTATAACTCCGAATTATGTAAATATGAGCGCAAGTGAGTGGTCAGAGCTTGTTTACACAAACAGAACATTCATCTTCCCGCAGTATCAGGTACAGATAGACATCCTGAATGCGGATAGCCGCGGGCATAATCCCGATTTTACAATGGCAGCAATGCTTCCCCCGAGAGCTGATACAGAGCGCGGGCAGAATATGGTTGCAAAGAGCAATGTTGATCCGTGCGGATATGTTGTATTCAACAGCGGTGATGAAAAAAGAATTTCTAACGCGATATCCCTTCTTGACTGGTTCTATTC
>JAFQVE010000425.1 GCA_017408185.1 Oscillospiraceae bacterium
ACGCTTATGTTCACCGATGCAAAAACAGTTCCCGACATCATAATCAACAGCTCTAAGTCAGGTATAGACAAGTTTGCACGTCAGGGTGCTTTGATTTCTCAAAAAGAAGTGCAGCAGTATATGCCTAACCTCGCAAGCTTCTACGAAACTCTTTCTAAAGAAGAATACAACCAGAAAATAGCTATGAAGCGCTCAGCTGACGGTGAGATTTATTTCTTCCCGAACTTTGGACGCGAGAAGACGCAGAATGTCCGTTCATGGCTCTACCGTAAGGATATTTTTGACAAGCACGGATTAGCTGTTCCGACTACCTTTGAAGAGCTTTATGAGGTATGTAAAGAGCTTAAGGCAATATATCCGGACTCTTATCCGTTTGCAGTGCGCTCCGGAACAACAAATATAGATGTTACCGGCCCTTCCTGGAAACCGTATTGGGAAACACGCACATACTATGATTACGAAAAAGAGAAATGGCATTACGGTGCAGTTGAGGATACCATGCTCGATGTGCTTACATTCTATAAGAAGATGATCGATGAAGAGCTTCTTATGGCAAACTTTATTAATATTTCAAGCACAAGCTGGCAGGAGCTTATCTCAACCGACCGCGGATTTATTATGCCGGAATATCAGACAAGAATAGACTTTTTCAATTCTCTTTGCCGTGAAAAAAATCCGGATTTTAACCTCACGGCTATGGCTCCGCCGATTGCTGACCCGGAAAACGGTGTTGCAATGGTAAACAAAAACAATAATGACCCGTATGGCTTGTCTATCTGTAATTCTCAGGATGAAAGAAGAATTGCAAATGCTGCAAAGTATATGGACTGGCTTTATACCGATGAGGCTGTTGAGCTTGTATCATGGGGCAAAGAGGGAGAAACCTTTGAAATAAAGGACGGAAAAAAGACATTTATTCAGGATGAAGCAGGAACGCAGGTGCAAACGCTTTACGGCTTTAATTCCTACGGCTCATTCTCAAAAATAGATTCCGAGTCTGTTCTTGTCTGCGAATCTGCTGACATTGCCGCAACCCGCGATATGGTGCTCGAGCATACAATGCCGTATGCCAACCCGACCGGAGATCTTGCCTTTACCGATGAAGAAAACAAGATTATAGCAGAGCTCACCACTGCGATTCATACATATCAGAATGAAATGACTTCAAAATTCCTGCTCGGTCTTGTGCCTCTCTCTGAATTTGATAATTTCGTTAAAGAAATGTATAACCTTGGTCTTGAAGAGCTTGTGGATATTTATGAAACCGCATACAACCGTATGCTTGGAAAATAAGAAACATTAAGAAACGAGGTAAAATTCCATGAAAAACAAATACTATGACGTTGCCGCAGTGCGTGAAGCAATCCACGCGGCGCCGGTCCCGTCTATAAGCACTCCTTTTTTGAAGACCGGAGAAATTGACTACAAATCCCTTGCAACGTACACTGATTTTCTTGTTGAGTCGGGTGCAAGGGCGATTCTGCTTACGCCGGGAGACGGTCACTTTGCGGTTCTCAGCGATGATGAGCAGCTTGAGGTAAACCGAGTGGTCGTTGACGCATGCAATCACCGTGCAATGGTCATCGGAGCTACGGACAGAATGTATTATAACAGGATGGTTGAGTTCGCTGAAAAGTACCGTGATTTTGGCGGAGATATTTTGATTCCGTTTGCTCCGGATTGGTGCAGTTACACGACTGACAGCACACTCCTTGAGTACTATAAGGCTTGCGGAAAGGTTGCACCTACAATGTTGCTCTCTTGCAATTGCGGCGGACTTTCCAACCGCATTTATGACAGCGTAGGCCCGGAAGATGGTATCGTTGCCGTAAAGGATGATAAGGCGCTTCCGTATGGCACAAAGGCACTTCCGCATATCAGAGATAAGATGGCATATCTCTCCGGCGGAAGAATGGAAACCTTCCTTTATTATGCTCCTTACGGCGCGGACGGTTACCTTGCTGTTTTTGCGCGTGCGTTCCCGGAAATTGACAAGAGGTTCTGGTCAGCATACAACAGTGGGGATATTGCCGGTGCAGTAAAAATTATTGAGGATTACGAAATTGCGTTTTTCAATTGGTGCAGTGCCAACGGCGTTCACTGGGATGCAGGTATCCGTGGAATGATAGAGCTTGCAGGACTTGCACCGAGATACACAAGACATCCGTTTGTACACATAACAGATGATCAGATTGAAAAGCTTCGTCAGTTCCTTCAAGACAAAAATATAATCTGAATATCAAATAGAGTAGAAACAGGTACATTACATTAACAAAGAATCGGGTTTTGATGCAAAAGCCTCAAAACCCGATTCTCATCATAACAACTTCAATATTTCATTTTTCAGATGTGCGACAATTCTTTTTTCAAGGCGTGATATGTAGGATTGAGATATGCCGAGTGCATCTGCGACCTCTTTCTGCGTTTTTTCTCGTTCTCCGAAAAGTCCGAAGCGCATTTTGATTATAATTCTTTCTTTTTCGGAAAGAGTATCGAGTGCGTTTAAGAGAAGCTGGCGATCTGTTTCATCTTCAATGGGGCGCATAACGCTGTCAGGCTCG
>JAFQVE010000426.1 GCA_017408185.1 Oscillospiraceae bacterium
CACGGCAGAAACAAAAATTTCTCTTTCCTTAAATCTTGACGGAAAGGGCGAGAGCAAGATAAATTCCGGTTGCGGATTTTTAGACCATATGCTCACGCTTCTTGCACGCCACGGAAGCTTTGACCTTAACCTTTCCTGCGACGGTGACATCCACGTCGATTACCACCACACTGTTGAGGATATCGGCATATGTCTCGGAAAAGCGTTCAACGAGGCGCTTGGTGACAAGCGCGGCATCTTCCGCTACGGAAATATGCTTCTTCCGATGGATGAGGCGCTTATCCTCTCTGCGGTTGACATTTCAGGAAGAGGAATGCTTGTATATAACCTTGACATTCCCACTGTAAAGGTCGGCGATTTTGATACAGAGCTCTGCGAAGAATTCTGGCTCGGCTTTGTGCGTGAAGCAAATCTTACCCTGCACATAAATCAGCTTGCAGGAAAAAATTCGCATCATATTATCGAGGGCGCATTCAAGTCCGTGGGAAGAAGCCTTCGTGCAGCAGTTAAGATTGATGCGGATGATGCCGACAGAATCCCGTCTACGAAGGGAGTTCTCTGATGATTGCAATAGTTGACTACGGCGTCGGAAACCTTTTTTCGCTCACGGCATCTTTCCGCGCAATAGGTGCAGAGGTTTGCGTAACATCGGATGCAGAAGTTATCCGCTCAGCCGACAAAATAATCCTTCCCGGTGTCGGTGCGTTTGAGGATGCGGCAAAAAAGCTTCGCGCTTCCGGTCTTTCCGATGTTATCTGCGAAGAAGCAAAGCGTGGAAAGCCGCTCCTCGGCATTTGCCTTGGTATGCAGCTTTTGTTTGAAAAAAGCTTTGAATACGGCGAACACAAAGGTCTTGGTCTTATCCCCGGAAACGTGCACCCTATTGCGGATGTTATTCCGAAAGATCTGAAAATCCCGCACATCGGCTGGAATGCGCTTCAAATGAATGGCGAAAAAAGCCCGATATTCAAATACATAAACGAGGGTGACTGTGTATACTTCGTCCACTCCTTCTACGCCGCAGACTGCGATGAGTACGTCACGTCCTGCGCGGAATACGGCGTGCCTCTTACGGCATCGGTTGCAAAAGGCAACGTATACGGATGCCAGTTTCACCCCGAAAAAAGCGGAGAGGTCGGTCTTTCCATCCTCCGCGCGTTTGTTGAAATGGAGGTGTAACAGATGCTGATTTTTCCGGCAATTGACTTATATGAAAAGAAAGCAGTACGCCTTTTCAAAGGCGACTATAACCAAATGACCGTATACAGCGAAAATCCGCCCGAGATTGCTCTTGATTTTAAAAAAAGCGGTGCAACGCACATCCACGTTGTTGACCTCGAGGGTGCAAAAAGCGGCGAAACGCCGAACTTTGATGTTATCTGTGCAATAAAGAATGAGGCAAAGCTGTTCACCGAGGTCGGCGGCGGAATCCGCTCTCTTGAGGTTATCGAGAAATACGTAAGCGCGGGCATTGACCGCGTTATCCTCGGCACGGCGGCAATACGCGATTTTGAATTTACCAAAGCCGCTGTAAAAGCTTACGGCGACAAAATCGCCGTGGGGTTAGACTTAAAAGACGGCTATGCCGCTGTTTCCGGCTGGACGGAAAAAAGCGGGCTGACTGCTGATGATGTTCTTTCAAAAATGCAGGACATTGGGGTTAAAACCGTAATCTGCACCGATATCTCAAAGGATGGAGCAATGAAGGGGACAAACGTTTCCCTGTATGAAGAGCTCGGTGCAAAGTTTGATATTGATTTCATCGCATCAGGCGGCGTAAGCGCGATCTCTGATGTGCGCGCACTTCGTTCACTTAACCTTTACGGCGCGATAGTCGGCAAGGCATACTACACCGGCGCGATTGATATAGCCGAGGCGATAGAGGTGGCAAGATGATAACAAAAAGAATTATCCCCTGCCTTGACGTGCGCGACGGCAGAGTTGTCAAGGGCGTGAACTTCAAAGGGCTTGCAGACGTGTCAAGCCCCATCGAGCTTGCAAAATACTACAGCGAAAACGGCGCGGACGAGCTTGTTTTCTATGATATCACGGCATCGGCAGAAGGTCGCCGGCTCTTTACCGACATTCTCACCGAAACTGCAAAATCGGTATTTATTCCGCTTACCGTTGGCGGTGGCATAAACACCACAGACGATTTTGACCGTGTTCTCAAATGCGGAGCAGATAAGGTTTCGGTAAATTCGGGTGCGATAAGAAACCCCAACCTCATTTACGAAGCTGCAAAGCTTTACGGTGACCAGTGCGTCGTTCTCTCAGCTGATGTAAAGCGCGTTGACGGAGAGTTTCGCGTTTTTGCCAAGGGCGGGCGCGAAGACACCGGTATGGAGGCAATTTCATGGATAAAAAAATGCGTAGACCTTGGTGCCGGTGAGGTGGTTGTTAATTCAATCGACACCGACGGCGTAAAAGGCGGCTTTGATCTTCCGATGCTCGAAGCGGTATGCAATGCCGTGAATGTTCCGGTCATCGCATCAGGCGGTGCAGGCGGCATAAATGATTTTATCACGCTGTTTAACACGCTTCCGCGCGTAGATGCCGGGCTTGCCGCATCAATCTTCCACTTCGGCGAGGTCGCAATAAGCGATTTGAAGAATGAAATGAAGAGAAACGGCATTCCCACAAGAATATAAACCGAATATATTCCGCGAATTTACCAATTGTTTTCAGATTTTCCTCCGCCTGCGGCGGAGGGGAAAACAACAACCATTTTGGCTGAAAAATATAATGTACTTTTTCACCGCCGCACGGCGGTGAAAATACAAAAACATATATTTCAGGCAGAAAATAAAAAGGAGTTTTTTATTATGATAAACATTGATGAGCTTAAATTTGACGAGCGCGGGCTTATCCCTGCGATAGTGCAGGACGCACACACAAACCGTGTGCTTACTCTTGCCTATATGAACCGCGAAAGCCTTGAGATTTCAATGAAAGAGAAAAAAACATGCTTCTGGAGCCGCTCACGCAAGGAGCTCTGGCGCAAGGGCGAAACGAGCGGTAATTTCCAGCACATTGTTTCAATAACTGCGGATTGCGACAACGATGCGCTTGTCGTCCGCGTAAATCCCGACGGACCTGCTTGCCATCTCGGAACAGAGTCCTGCTTTGAAAATCCCGTCTGGGCAGACGACGAAGCCTCGGACTTCACGATTGACGGCCTTATGAAGATGCTTGAGGGAAGAAAGCGTGACCTTCCCGAAGGCTCATACACAACATATCTCTTCCGGAAGGGACTCGACAAAATTCTCAAGAAGGTCGGCGAGGAATCAACAGAGGTAATAATCGCCGCAAAGGCAGAGGACAAGGCAGAAACAATCTATGAGATTGCCGATCTCGCATATCATGTTATGGTATTGATGCTCCAGAGCGGAATAACGCTCAATGAAATCCGCGACGAGCTTGCTTCCCGCCATGTCATTGACCACAAGGTCAAGCAGGAAAAAATGACGAAGTAAGTACCCCATCCAACCGCGCAATCAAAAACTGCTGTTGGGTTCCGCAATAAAAAAATTTAAAACTTTTTCGATTTTTCACTTTACAACGGTAAAGTGATGTGCTATAATATACTCACGCCCGAAAAGGGTGAAGTAAAATGTAATCATTTTTAGGAGGCAATTACAATGAAAAGAATTTTAGCTCTTATCCTCGCGGCAATGATGCTCGCATGCTTGTTTGCAGGCTGTGGCACAGATGCAAACCTTGACGACAGCAACACCTTCTCCGACGGCGGCGACGCAACCGCTACAAGCGACGCAGACTACATCATGAACAACGGCAAAATGATCATCGGTATGACTCTCTTTGCTCCGATGAACTACTACGACAACTCAACAAACGAGCTTATCGGCTTTGAAACAGAGTTTGGTAAGGCAGTTTGCGAGAAGATCGGCGTTACACCTGAGTTCGTTGAAATCAACTGGGACAGCAAGGAAATCGAGCTTAACGCAAAGAACATCGACTGCATCTGGAACGGAATGACAATCACCGATGAGCGCAAGGCTAACATGGAGATTTCCGATCCGTACATGCAGAACCGTCAGGTTATGGTTGTAAAGAAGGAGAACCTTGAAAAGTTCTCTGAGGGCGTTATCGGTGCAGCAATTGTTGCAGAGGCAGGTTCTGCCGGCGAAGAGCTTGCAACAGGCGATGAGTTCTTCAAGGACAGCGCTTTCACACCGGTTGACTCTATGGCAAAGGCTCTTATGGACGTTGCAGCAGGCACAAGCGACGTTGCAATCGTTGACTATGTAACAAGCATCGGCTCCATCGGTGCAGGCACTGATTTTGAAGACCTTGTTGCAATCGAAGAGCGCGAATTTGCTCCGGAGCAGTACGGTATCGCATTCCGCAAGGGCTCTGATATGGCAACTATCGTAAACAACACAATCGACGAGCTTATCGCAGACGGTACTCTTGAAGCTATCGCAGCTAAGTATAAGCTCCAGAACCTTCTTATCAAGGAATAATTAAAGGCGGAAATTAATATGTCAACTTTTGAAGTTGCTTTTCGCTCGCTTACCGAGGGCTTCGGGCTTAACTGCATAATCTTCGCGGTCACATTGCTCACGGCAATTCCGCTCGGTCTGATTATCGCATTCGGCTCTATGTCAAAATGGCGCCCTCTCCGGTTTCTTGAGCGAAGCAAAAAAAGATTACTGCATGCGATTTCAAAATTTGCACCTATCCGCTGGCTGACACGCACATTCGTTTGGATCATCAGGGGTACGCCCCTGATGCTCCAAATTTTTGTCGTATTATACGCACCGGGTCTTTTATGGGATATGCCGATGCGTGAACGTATGGTAGCGGTGCTCGTTGCATTCGGAATAAACTATGCTGCATACTTCTCGGAGATTTACCGCGGAGGTATCGAGGCTATTCCGAAAGGTCAATATGAAGCATGCCAGGTGCTTGGAATGACAAAATCGCAGACGTTTTTCAAGGTTGTTCTCCCGCAGGTGGTAAAGCGCATAATCCCGCCTATGGGGAACGAGATTATAACGCTCGTAAAGGACACCTCTCTCGCCCGCGTTGTCGCGGTAACGGAGATTATCATGTGCGCAGAGCGTTTTACAAAGCAAGGCCTTATCGGTCCGCTTTTTTCAACTGCGCTCTATTTCCTCGCATTTAACGGAATTCTCACCGTGCTCTTCGGATACATAGAGAAAAAACTGGACTATTACAGAGGTTAAGCCATGGCTATATTAGAAGTAAACAATCTTTATAAAAGCTTCGGCAAGACCGAGGTTCTCCGCGGAATTGACTTTTCGATGGAACAAGGCGAGGTTCTTTCCGTTATCGGCTCCTCCGGAAGCGGGAAAACAACACTTCTGCGCTGTATAAACGCGCTTGAAGTGCCCACAAGCGGAAGAATAACAATAGACGGGGATGAGTTTTACAACTCTGACAAAAATCTCGGCAAATCCAAAGCCGACCAACGCCGCTGGCAGCTTGCCTGCGGGCTTGTGTTCCAGTCGTACAACCTTTTCCCCCAGTACAGCGCATTGGATAACGTTATGCTTGCGCCCTCTCTTCTTGCAAAGGAACGGGATGACTATAAGCAGAACAAAAAGCAGATACTGGACGAAATACGCGAGCACGCCGAGTCGCTTCTTGCACGCGTCGGGCTGTCGGACAAGACAGGAAACTACCCCTGTGAGCTCTCCGGCGGTCAGCAGCAGCGCGTTGCGATTGCACGCGCACTTGCTCTTTCCCCGAAGGTGCTTTTCTTCGACGAACCGACCTCAGCACTCGATCCCCAGCTTACGCAGGAGGTTCTCCGCGTTATCCGCGAGCTTGCCGATACAAATATGACGATGGTTATCGTCACCCACGAGATGAAGTTTGCACGCGATGTTTCCGACCGCATAATCTTTATGGCAGACGGACTTATCGAAGCAGACGGCACTCCGGATCAGGTCTTTGGCGGCACAAATGAAAAGCTCCGCGCATTTCTCGGAAATATCGGAGAGTAATCTATTAAGCTCAATATATAAATCAAGCACCGCATAGGACTGAATTTTCCTATGCGGTGCTTTTTCGTTGTACAATAAAAACCGATGCAAAGCTCTTTGCATCGGAAAAGGAGGAGCAGCGTAAAAAGCTTGCCCCGGCTTCAAAAAAGACGGAGCAAGCCAAATCGCTTGCTCCGACGTGGTGGAGACGAAGAGGATCGAACTCTCGACCTTACGGATGCGAACCGTACGCTCTCCCAGCTGAGCTACGCCCCCACAATCAACAAAGTATATTATAACAAAACTGTGGGGATTTGTAAAGGCTTTTTAGATTTAATTTTACAAAAAGTGTTACTTTTGGATCAGCGATGACGCTACGCTTGTATGCTTACTTTAAAATTTTGCCATAATCCCGTTTTCCGTAAATAACTCTCGACACCGTGACCACTTTCTTTTCTTCATCCACCCAATAAAACATAAGATAACTCTTTACAAGCAGCTTTCTGTATTCGTGCTTAAGTGGTCTCAACGGAACATATACAGGGTTAGAATAAGGAACTTCACTCAATATCTCCGCTACATTAACAAACTCACTTGAGAGATTCCCTGCGGCTATGGGTTTCTTCAAAGTATTACCGATATACCCGACAATTTCAACCATATCATTCAAAGCAATCGGTAAGAATTCAAGCTTATACATTTTTTGATACTCCCGATGCTTTTTTTAGTGCCATCAAAACTTCTTTGGACGAATAACGGGTTGAGGTTATTTCTGCTTCTCTCTCAGCTTCTTTAAGCTTGCAATACACTTCACTCTCGAAGTGAAGGTTCTCGTATGCTTCCATACTCATAACCACCATATCACCAAAACCGTTTTTAGTCAAAAACACCGGTTGTCGGGTCTCGTGTACAGTCTGAGATATCTCAGCAAAATTATTCCTTAAATCTGAAACAGGTCTTATTGAATTCATATTAACACCTCCACAATCATTTTAGCGTAATTCTGCTAAAATGTCAATGAGTAATTTTTCCATATAGATATATTATTTCAAAAATAAAACCAATTAGTTATTTCCGTAAAACAAGGAGGTTACGCGGTAGACTCCCACAAAAAAGACTGCCTGTTTCGTACCAAAACAGGCAGTCTTTTTAACTAAATTTAATTTTCCTCAATATCCTAATTCTTCTATCCTCTTCTGCTCGGCTTCGATATACCCTGCCTTGTAAGCATCGGGGTTATCCCACGAAAAGCCATTCATAACCTCAGGTCGTCCTGCATTAAAGTCTGTAACGGTCAGCCTTCCGCTATCCTCAATGCGGTAGGTGAAAACGTCAAAATTCATCATTCCGACACCCGTTGCAGTTGTGAAATGAACCTTTCCGTCCTTTTTGAAAACTCCGTCAATTGAAAACGGCATATTCTCTTTTGTAAGATACTCCTCGTCCCCGTCGGTGCTTATTCTCATAATCTCATTTCCGCCGAAATGTACCATTCCGCTATAACGTTTTCCCGGCTTGTGGGTGAGAATAACAAA
>JAFQVE010000427.1 GCA_017408185.1 Oscillospiraceae bacterium
GATGTCTCATAATCTGCAACAAGCGCACTGTCTTCAGCCGAAATTTCCATATACATTTTAGGATCAAGATGCGGATAAGTATGCTCAAGCATAAAATCAGTTGTCGCCGCCTGTTCTTCAGAGATGGAAGCATCGATTACAGCCGGATCTACGCGGAGATATGTGCCAATTGTCTTAAATCCATATTTTGCATTTGCATTCTCATCCTCGCCGAGTATAAACCTGCGCTTTCCGTCTACAACCTCATACGTTTCCCCTTCTTTACCCCAGCTGATTGTTTCTGCACCTTCATCGGAGTAGAACCAGTTGACGTATCTCATGGCGTTTGCAATTCGACCCTTATCACCCGTGTTGAGAACGCCAAAGCCCATCGGGTCATTGTTGAATTTATTGACCATTGCGATACCTGTTCCGTTCGTGGATTTCGGCGGAACCATTGCTGCAAGAGTATACTCCGGATTCTTTGCGCGTACAATGGAATTAAAGAAGTCAATACGCACCTGATATTCCGGCATCATAAATCCGCGGTCGGTTGATACAAGCTCTTCCCATGAAGCAGCATTGATTGTGAAAAAGTCTGCCGGAATGAGCTTTTCATCAACCATCTTTTTGAAAAACTCTACCATTTCGAGCATAACCTCGCTCTCGGTTGCGCCATAGCTCCACTTTTCATTTTCAAAATCATAATATACATCATAGTGGAAGTTCGGCTTAAAGGATGAACCGATAACATTTAAGTTTCCAAGACCCGAACGCATACAGAGCGGATATGAATCCGGATACAGCTCTTTAAGCTTTTTTGAAACGGTGTAAAGGTCGTCAATCGTCTCGGGAGACTCAAGCCCGTGCTTATCAAAGATGTCCTTGCGGTAGAGCCAGCTACGGACGTTGGTTGATCTCTCCATACCATAAATGGGTGCATAGTAAACCTTACCGTCTGATGCACGACGGGTATTTCTCATCCACTGCTCATCCTCAGGCAGAGAGCTCCAGAACTCATTGTAATCCGGCAAAAACTCCTCATAATCGTCAAGTGCAAGGAATGCACCTTGCTGTGCAAAATCCGCAAAGCCCGAGGGTTTTCCCTGAAAGCCGATTACATCCGGAAAAGATTCGGGGCTTGCCATAATAAGCGGGAACTTTGTAGCAAAGTCCGATGCGGGAATGGCGTTATAGTTGATCGTACCGCCCATTGCCTCACGGATGTACTCCCATATCTTCCAATTTTCGTTGTACGGCCAGGATTCATGGCTTGCGACAGTAACGTTGACGACGGCATCATCGGGGAGTTGTTTACCTTCCGGAATGTCATAAGAGACATCACCCGTTGTTGTGCCACCGTTACCTCCGCATGCGCAGAGCGCGAACAGCATAATTGCTGCAAGGGTTAGTGCGATTAGTTTTTTCATTTTGAAGTTACCTCCTTTTGTTTTATATCAACCTTATGCAGGTTAATTACTTTTTGGCATCTGATAAATATATCAGGCTTTTATTCGGGATAATCTTTATTCCTCGGAATACAAGCGCTTTATAGCGTGTACTATATCTTTTCCATACTCTCCATCGACAACCGGTGCGC
>JAFQVE010000428.1 GCA_017408185.1 Oscillospiraceae bacterium
AGGGTTACACCAATGGTCAGGATAGTCAGGTCGGAACCTTCCTTCTTCACATCCGGCTCACCAATCGGAATTTCGTAGTACTCAGCCGGTACACCCTCTTCGCCGTGGAACTGCTCGCCCAGTGCGTACAGAGACTGGCTCTCCAGGTAGATAACCGGGTCGGTTCCTGCCATAGCTGCATTCAGAAGACCCTTTGCATCATACGGAGTTGTCGGGAATACACACTTGAGACCCGGAACATGAGCGATCATCGAAGACCAGTCCTGAGAATGCTGTGCGCCATACTTGGAGCCAACAGAAATACGGAGAACAACAGGCATCTTGAGGATACCTGCGCTCATTGACTGCCACTTTGCAAGCTGGTTGAAAATTTCGTCGCCTGCACGTCCGAGGAAGTCACAGTACATAAGCTCAACGATTGCACGACCACCGCTCATTGCGTAACCTACAGCACTACCGACGATAGCAGCTTCGGAAATCGGTGAGTTGAAGAAACGGTGATACGGGAGTGCTTCTGTGAGACCGCGATAAACAGCGAATGCGCCGCCCCAATCGCGGTTATCTTCACCGTATGCAACGAGAGTCGGATCTTCATAGAATTTATCGATAATAGCTTCGAAAAGACCGTCGCGGAGCTGATAAACCTTGTTCTTTGAAACAGGCTTGCCGGATGCATCGAATCCAAAGCGTTCTTTCTTTGCAATCTACTGAACTCTCGGGTTATCCTTTTTCGGCATAAGGACATCAGGTTCGCGATCTTCCATCTTTTCAATCTTAAGATTTGAGAACATAAGACGTTCGATCATATCCGGATTCTTCTGGAGATCCATACGCGGAGATACACTTTCGTCAACAGCAAGAGCACAGGAACGTGTGATGAGACTCTTGACATCATCGAGAATTGCATCAAACTCAGCAGCTTCTGCAACCTTTGCATCGATGAGCTTTTTGCTGTATGCTTTGAGGACATCCTGCTCGATCCATGCATCAATCTCTTCCTGTGTACGATAGCTGGAAGCATCGGACGGAGAGTGACCTGTTACGCGATATGTAAGAACATCGAGGAGAACCGGACCGTCGCCGTTCTCGAGGATTTCCTTCTTTCTCTTCATTGCATCGATAACTGCAAGCGGATTATAACCGTCTACGCGCTCTGCATGCATCTGTGTCGGGCTGAAACCTGCGCCGAGACGTGCCGGCATACCGTATGCCATTGTTTCACCAAAGGTCTGACCACCCATACCATACATATTGTCAAAGATGTTGAAGAGTACAGGAAGACCGCTGTTGTGGCTTTCATCCCAAAGTTGACGGATCTGATCCATACCTGCCATATTGAGAGCCTCGAGAACAGGACCGCAACCGAGAGATGCATCACCGATATTACATACAACAATGCCCTTCTTGTTGTTGACCTTCTTATAAAGTGAGCTACCGAGTGCGATTGTACCGGAACCACCGACGATAGCGTTGTTCGGGTAGATACCGAACGGAGTGAAGAATGCGTGCATGGAACCACCAAGACCGCGGTTAAATCCTGTTGTGCGCGCAAAGATTTCAGCAAGTGCACCGTATACGAGAAAGTCGATAGCAAGTGCCTTTACATTGGACTTATCGTTCTGCTTTCCTTCGACTACGCGAAGAATGTCGCCGCCGAAGAAGTCTGCCATAATCTTATAGAGCTCGTCATCGGAGAGCTTCTGAATGCAGGAGAGACCCTTTGCGAGGATTTCGCCGTGGCTTCTGTGCGAACCGAATATATAGTCATCAACGCCAAGAATATATGCCTGACCTACAGCTGAAGCTTCCTGACCTGTTGAAAGGTGAGCCGGGCCCGGGTTAGAATAGTCAACACCATTATAATGGTTTGTTGTCTTGATCTGATAGAGCATTGTTTCAAACTCACGGATGATTGCCATATCGCGATAGATGCGCATAAAATCGTCCTTAGAGTAGTTCTTGCTCTCTTCCTGAATTGTTTTGTTATACTGGTTTACCGGGATATCCTGGAATGTAATAAAACTGCTTTTTCTTACTTCATTCGGATCTAAGAATTGTGACTTAGGCATTTTATTTCTCTCCTTTTCTTATTTCATCTTAAAGATTGCTTCACGTACTATTTCACAGACTGTCGGATGCGGGAATACAAATTCCTTAACGTCGTTGATTCTCATCTCGCATTCAACCATCATTGCTGCCGAGAATATGATTTCGGAAGAATATGTACCGAGCATATGAACACCGATAATCTTGCCTGTCTTCTCGTCTGCGAGAACCTTGCAGATACCATCGTATTCTGTATTCTCTGCCATATAACGACCGCTGTACATCATGCTGACAGTAGACTTCTTATAAGCGATTCCCTTTGCCTTTGCTGTTTCTTCAGTCTCACCGACAGAAGCAACTTCAGGATTTGTATAGATAACGGCAGGAATTGCATTGTAGCGCATACGATCGCGTTTTCCGACCATATGGTTGATTGCAACTTCAGCTTCGCGGTATGCAGTGTGAGCAAGCATGCTCTTGCCATTGACATCGCCGGCAGCATATACGCCCGGAACGTTTGTTCTGCAGAAATCGTCTGTTACAATTGCGCCGCGGTTGAGCTCAACGCCGATTGTTTCAAGTCCGATACCTGCCGTGTGTGCACGACGTCCAATAGAAACGAGCACTTTATCAACTTTAAGAGATACGCTCTTACCGTCCTTCTCGTATTCAACGGTATCTGCACCGAAGCCTGTTACCTTTGCCCCAAGCTCAAATGTGATACCCTTGCTTGTATAATTCTTGAGAAGAATCTCGGAAATTTCGTTATCTGTCGGACCTGCAATCTTCGGCATCATTTCAATAACGGTTACTTTGCTTCCGATTGAATTGAAGTACGAAGCCATCTCGAGCCCGATAACACCGCCGCCGATAACTGCAAGAGATTCGGGAACCTCTTCCATATCGAGGATTTCGCGGTTTGTCATACCAAAGCCTGAAGCGATTGCTTCTTTGAGCCCCGGAATCGGCGGAACAACTGCATTTGAGCCTGTTGCAACAAGAAGTTTCTTACCGGAAACAACTTCATCTCCGGCCTTTACATCAAATCCTTCGCTCTTTCCGATGATTGTTCCGTCTGCTTCGATAACCTTGACTTTGCCGGCACGAAGAGCTGCTGCAATACCTGCAACAAGCTTACTACGAACATCATTCTTACGTGCAACGACTGCCTTGTGATCAATCTTGATATCACTTGCTGTTACTCCGAACTTATCGCCGTGAACAGTGTGATCATAGATTTTTGCGGAATTTAAGAATGTTTTTGTGGGGATGCAACCTTCATTGAGGCAGACACCGCCGAGGAAGCGCTTTTCAACGAGACATACGCTCATACCTTCGGCTGCTGCGCGCTCTGCTGCAAGATAACCTGCAGGGCCGCCGCCCAATACTACCAAATCATACATTGACGTTTTCTCCTTTCAGAATTATACACCGAGAAGCAAATCAAAGTTTTCAAGTGCTTCGCATAGTTCTTTAAGGAACTTAGCAGCAGGAGCACCGTCAACTGCTCTGTGGTCGAATGTGAGTGAAAGTCCCATTGCCTGGTATGTTGAAATCTCGCCGTTCTTCTCGCGAATCTTCGTTTCTGTTCCGCAAACACCGAGGATTGCTGTCTGCGGCGGATTGATAACAGGAGTGAAGCTCTCGATTCCGAGGCTTCCGAGGTTCGTGATTGTGAACGATGCACCCTTGAGAAGATCAGGGCTGCAAGCACCGTCACGGCACATACCTGTCACGCGCTTGGATTCACTAGAGATTTCCTTGAGCGACATCTTGTTTGCATTGAATACTGTCGGAACCATAAGTCCGCGTGCAGTATCGCAAGCGACACCGAGGTGTACGTTGTTGAAAAGTCTCATCTTATTGTCGATAAGGTGAGCGTTGATATCTCTGTGTTTGAGGATGATGCGTGATACTGCATAGAGAATCATATCGTTGAGCGTTACCTTCTCCATACCGAAGGCTTCGCCTTTTGCCTTAAGTACCTTGCGGTAGTTGAGGATTGCTGTTGCATCAAAGGATGTATTGAGAGTGAGCTGAGCCATCTCTGTGAGTGATGCAGACATAGATTTTGCGATGACCTTTCTGATGTTTGTCATCGGAACTTCTTCATAATCTGCAACCGGAGCCGCAACTTCTGCAGGTGCTGCCGGAGCTGCTGCAGATGCACTTCCTGCTGCTGCGATATCTGCAGTTGTTACTCTGCCGCCGATACCTGTGCCGACAATGCCCTTGCCGAGTGCTTCAGCTGCTGCAGGAGTTACAACCTTGCCTTCTGAAATGAGGCGCTCAACATCACGCTCGATAATTCTGCCGTTGGGGCCTGTGGGTATTGCGAGAGAAATATCAGCAAATGTTTTCTCTGCAAGATTTTTTGCACGGGGAGAAATCTTAAGAGCATCCCCTGCCTTTGCTGTTGAAACAACAGCTGCCGGAGCTGCTGCAACCGGAGCTGCAGATGCAACGGGTGCGACCTCTGCAGGTGCAGCAGTTGCGTTCGGATTGAATGCTTCTGCATTTGCGCCGTCTTCGCCGATTACACAAACGTTGAGGAGGCATTCTACATCGTCGCCCTCTTCAAAGAAGATTGCAAGCATCTTGCCTGATACCTTTGAAACTTCATCAAAGCTTGCTTTATCTGTTTCATAGGAGAAAAGTGTGTCGCCTTCGGCTACCGTATCACCGACTTTTTTGTGCCACTTAGAGATGATACAGCTTTCAACTGACTGTCCCTGACGCGGCATAATTACCGGGGTTGCATTTCCTGCATCAACAGGTGCTGCCGGGTTTGCCGGAGCAGCCGATGCCGCCGGTGCAGCTGCAACCGGTGCTGCAGGAGCTGCTTCAGCGACAGCTGCGCCTGCCGGTGCAAACTCTGCTGTGCTCTCTCCCTCATTACCTATTACGCAAACATTGAGGAGACATTCTACATCGTCGCCCTCTTCGTAGAAAACTGCAAGC
>JAFQVE010000429.1 GCA_017408185.1 Oscillospiraceae bacterium
CCCAGGAACACTGCTCGCGGATATTTGCAATTTCAACCATATACGGATTAAGTCCTGCCGCAGATGCAGTCTTGCGGAAGGTTGCCTCGTGCATACGCGGAGAACACGAACAGACAACAATACCCGTGAGCTTATGCTCATGTATTGCTGCCTTGATCATATCCTGTCCTGCCTGAGAACACATATACTGATAGTCGGTGGAAAAGGCTACGCCGGGCTCTTTTCCGAGAGCTTCTGCGACGGCTTTCACATCTACCGTTCCGGCGATGTTGCTTCCGCACCAACATACAAAAACACCGATTCTTTGCATTCTTTTTATCATCCCTTACTGTTATCTATTCTCTTTATCTCTTATAGTACGAAAATTGATTTCCGGATTACTTTGCGTATTTGCGAAATGCGCTGACGATCGCCTGTTGAGGAATGTCTTCGTCGAGTATCGCGGGAATATCGTCCGGAGTTATGCGGTTGTTACCCTGTGCACGGATAGCGGAAAGGCGCACCGCTTCAACCAGCTTTGCAGGCTCCACGCCGCGCGGACATCTGTCAACGCACGCAAAGCAGGTAAGGCATCTGTAAAGAGATTCGGAAGAGAGAAGCGGCTTTATGTCGCCGGTCTCTACCATATATACAAACTGGTGCGGATGGAATTCCATCTCGTCATATGCAGGGCAGGTGGCGGAACACTTGCCGCAACGCATACATTTTTTCGGATTTACGCCGCTTCTGCGCAAAAGCTCATCCTGAAGATTTTTACTGTTCATCGGTATCCTCCTTAACCCCCAACGCTTCTGCCAAAAGCTCTGTGAAGTATACAACCGGAATGTCTGAGCCGTTTTTTATAAGATTGTAGCGGCAGAGCGGGCAGGCGGTGATAATCATATCGGCACCCTGCGCCTTTGCATTTTCACAAACCGCGTTGCTGCTCTTTTTAGCAAGCTCAGGGCTTTCTGCCATCACATATCCCCCGCAGCATTCGTTGCGCTTTGCAAAAATTACCGGCTCTCCACCGAGAGATCGGATTAAATCTTCCATAATTGTCGGATTTTCCACATCGTCCATCTTCATAACGGAACCGGGGCGGAGAAGAAGGCAACCGTAATATGCGGCGATTTTTTTGCCGGAAAGTGCGTTCTTGACCGATGCGGAAATCTTGTCAAAGCCGACAAGATCGCGAAGCATTTCAAGATAGTGGTAAACCTCGCATTCTCCGGAATACGGAGCTTCGGGGGCGAGATACCTGTTCACCTTGTCTGCAAATTCAGTGTCTGTCTGCATAGCGAAGTTTGTTTGCTTAATCACGTTGTGGCATGCAGAGCAGACCGTAACAAGCGGCAGGGAATCAGACGCTGCATTTTTGAGCGCGCGCACGGAAGAAAGCTTTGTGGCAATCTCATCGCGCGCGGTTGTGAAAACGCCGCCGCAGCACTGCCAGTTTTCAATTTCCTCCAATGTTATGCCGAGCGCTTCTGCTGATTTTCGGGCGTACAAATCAAGCTCATGCGCTTTGTTTTTTAACGTACACCCCGGGAAGTAGCGCAATTTCATATTCTCTTATACCTCCAAATGTTCCCTTGCGGAACGTGTTGTCAAACCGACGGCAGAATTGTTAAAATTCAGTCAAAGGTTTGTTTAATTTTTAACAACCTGTATATAATACCACAAAAAACGCGCTGTTTCAAGGCATTTTTCGGAAATTGTCAAAAAATTGTCAATAGGTACAAAAAGGCACAGCTTTATTTTTTTAAATTGTGAAAAGTGTAACAAAAAGCAAGTTAGCTCTTCGTTGTAATAATAACCTATCCAAAAGAAAAAGCACACCAACCTTCGGCTGGTGTACTATTCCTTTGGCGGAGAAGGTGGGATTCTACCCGCGGACTAAAAAGCCTGCCACCGGCAGCCTTTTTGCACACTGAGGTGTGCCGTCCTGTTCTCATCGACCCTTCTTACCGCAAAAGAAAAAGCACCCCAACCGTCGGCTGGTGTACTATTCCTTTGGCGGAGAAGGTGGGATTCGAACCCACGCGCCCTTTC
>JAFQVE010000430.1 GCA_017408185.1 Oscillospiraceae bacterium
ATCAACCATAACGAGCGTTCTGCGATACTCCTTAACACCAAGCCAGTCATAAACCTCAGGTGCTTCAACATCCATAAGCTGAACCTTATCGGTGTCGTCAAAGTGCAACGGGTTTCCGTCGAGTGTTACTCGCTGATTGAGGTTATTTACCATAACGGTATTATGTGCCATAGTATGCTCTACAAGCTCGAAGCGCTGTGGGTCTGTCGATGTTTTAAGTCTAGGAGTACCAAGGTCTGAGCCTACGTCAAATCCGAAAGCATATATGCCGAGATTCAGCTTATCCTGGTGACCATGTCCGTGAGTCTGTCCGTAGTAAATATAGAATCCACGTTGCGTGTTTATGTTCTTATTTACATTTGCCGAATCAATCCAATCACCATCACGAAGAATAGCGATACCGTAGCCTGCAAGGTCGCGGCTCGGAAGATCAATTTCAAGTGATTCTCCGACTATTTGCGCTGTCCTTCTCTTGATCTCTTCCGGGTCCTTATCAAATATACTTCCGTGGATATAAGTATACTCACGTCTACCTCTGTGATAAAGTGCTTTGAGGATAATTTCCTGATATTCAGGGTCATCACCAAACACTTTATACGCCCTGATAAGAGATGTCTGATATGGGCTTAAGTGCTGCCTTCCCATAGCGATATAGTCGCCTACATTAGGAGTCCACACAGATGCACAGATTGTGTCGATTTCTGACTTAAGCATTCTCTTGAATTTCGGATTTTCAAAGAGGTTATATTCTCCGGCTTTATCGTAGCCGTCAAGAGCTTCTCCCATAAGTACAAGGTTATCTACCCAACCTGTATTATATCCCGGAGCTGCTTCGTTACCATGTCCGTCACGGTCAACAACGTTTATAATCTGCGGATATACGTTTCCACCCGTAACATTTCTGTAGCCCGTCTGTTTTCCTGCCTGGAATACAAACTTGAGCCATTCTCCTGTCTCCGGCATTGTGTCAAGAACAACAGCCGCAAGAATATGAAGCTTTTCAGGAACAGTAAAGTTTGCGCTTATGCGATAATCGTGAATTCGTTTGTTGATTTCGCGGAGATAGTTGTTTTCGATATTTGACCTGATTGCAGCTGCACTTGTCTTCTTGTTTTCAAGATTCATTTCTGCAGCTTTAGCCGAAAGGTAATTTATTACATCTTTATCCTCATATGCCGGCCAGAGGGCATCATATGCCGGTACCATCTGCAAAGAAATATTACAATCGTGAAGTCTTCCGAGAGTTCCGCCACGGCTGCTTCCGCGTATAGAACCATCTGCGTATTGCGTTACCATACTGCCGTCTGCAACCACGAATGAATATCCTAATTCAGTAATATCAAAATCAGGATATACATCAGCAACACGGTCAAGGAGAACTGCACCTGCACGGCCGTATTTCAAATCTCCCGTATAGAGATATGCCATACCAAGACTTTCGATTGCATCCGGAATTGTCTCTTCCCAAATGCCCCACGTGTTATAGTAGGCTATAAATGGCTTACATCTCGTTTCGATATTGCCGTTTTTAACCTGGTACTCATATTCATAACCCCAACCGTCATCTACTGCCCAACGGTCAACCTCTTCGGCGGCAACACCCAAAGTCTTTCCGACTTCATCGTATTCGGTGTTCTTAAGATATCCCTTGCCATAGCCGTAATAGTCTTTCCACGCATCGCTTCCGCGCTCTCCGACATCTGTTTGGCAAGCACAGTTTTCTCCGCTTGCGCAGACAAATTTTTCGTGATGCTTCTGCAATGCAAGTTCATAATCCCAGTTTCCGTTTTCATCAATTCCAAGCTCATAGAAGCTTCCGAAATCATTACTCGGGAAATAACGTTTACATTCCGGACACTGTATTTTCCACGGATGGTCAAATACATTCAATACCCAAGGATAAAGACCATATTCGTTACTGAGTTCTTCATCACAATAAATGCAAACATATGCGCCGGTATCACCAAAGCGATATGAAAGATCAAGAGAACGGGGGAGTTCTTGAGTAGTGACGAGATTATAAAGCGTATCTGCTCCCTGTTCGACGAACTTGTCTGCCGCCTTTATCCATTTGTCATATTCAGCTTTCGCCCAATCATATCTTTCTATATTGCGCTTTGCATTTTCTACCTTTTCATCAGTATAGTAGCTTCTGCGCATTTTTCCGCTTCCGACGATAATCGTATATTCTCCGACTACTGACTCACCGTCATAGGTTGCGGTTACCTCAATTCTTCCAACGCCGTTTCCGATACCTGTCACAACGCCGTTTTCATCAACAGAAACAATATCAGGCGTGAGACTACGGAAGGAAATCGTTGTTTCTTCTTTGTACTGCGGAATATCTGCTTCATAAGTTATAAGACTCTTATCAAGCGTTACCGTATCTCCAATTGAAACTGCTTCCTGCCAGGAACCTCCGATTGACGCAACCGGATTTGTTCCGCTAAATACAATATTTTCAAAATAGAGATACATTTTTTTGGTAGCAGCGCGCCCTGTCATCATAATGACGGCAAGATATTCGCCGGGCTCTTCCGCGTATACATCTCCGAGATAGGTTTCTGTTGTCGCAGCAGCCGCATTCCATGCTTCAACATCGGGATTATGGCTGTTAATACGACCTACCTTATATTCGTCAGTGAGATAATCCGAAACCTTTTCTCCCTCTCCCGGTACAGGGATAAAGTACATATCTGCATACGGGCTCTGGATGCTTGCACGATGCGTGACGATTGCACGGTATTTACCGGCATCCTCAAACTTCATTTTTATCGCAAACCATTCTCCATCCTGCATTCTGGCACTTAAAGCAATTTTGTTATTCTGGATAAATGAAGTTTCGGTCTTTTCATCAACGCTGTCAGCATACCAGCTCCAGCCATCGGTATACTCTTCCGTGATTCCGTCACCTATTTCAAAGCCGCTTATGTCTGACTGTGCACGCGCAAGTCCCGAATAGAGCGACGTATCACGCAGATATCCGGGATTCGTCCAGCTTTCTTTTCGTGAATTTATCTTCGCTTCAACGCGTTTTCCGGATATGTTGCTTTCAACAAAACGGACAACACCCGTTGCCTTGACATTTTCTCCTTCTACCGTAACGGTTGCAGAAAGCTTTGTGCGTCCATGCTTACTGCCTGCAGTAACAGTCTTTTCCGAAACTGTTGCGACAGCCTCATCAGATGAAGTGATATCAGCTATCTCGAAGTTTGTAACTTCTTCTCCGTTTTCATTGAAGAGCGAAAGCGTTGCCGTCTCGCCTTCTTCCTTGAGAGCTTTCCCAGGGCGAAGCGTATATGTTGTTTCAACAACACGCTCTTCACCTTCATACTCTCCGGTGCCGTCAAGAACAAGACTGTCAAGAAGGATCTTCTTTTTTTCCATCTGTCCTGTTGTTTTGAAAACGAGAAGAACGGCACTATCATCATTTGCCGTGCCAACCGTAAATTCTGCCATTTCCGGAGCATCTTCTATGCTAAAGTTTTGGACGTTGTGTGAATTTATCTTCGCTACTCGTGGTGCGTTCTTTAGCGCTTTGTTTATATACTCGCGCTTGCCTTCTTCATCAAGCTCTTCCTTCGGCATATCAACGGTGTAAATCTCTGCTGCGCCATATCCCTTAATCTGCTTATATGAAAGGAATGCATTATATGAACCGCGATTTGTAAGCGGAACTTTAATTGCAACCCATCCGCCGACCTGTCTGGACGAAAGCTGCAAATACTCTCCCTTTTTCTGCATAAAAGTGATATTATTGCCATTGTCTTTCTGGATATATTCCGCATTGGAACTGTAGGAGTAAGCGCTCCAGCCATCTGTTGAAGATGCAGGGAATGCTTCCTCTGCAGTTTCTCCGGATCCGATATTTTTGATATCTCCATCCGAAATTGTGCTGTTTGCCTTAAAGTCATAAGTAAGCTTTGCACCCGACGGCTCTGTCGGAGGAAGCACAACAACAGGTGTTATGGTAAGCATATACGGATATGTGAAATAATCAAGTATGCCACCTGTCGTCGCCTTTGCGCCCTTGCCGGTTACGACGAAGAGAAGTACTTGTGTTCCTTTTTTAAGCTCTATTTCATCCACAAGCATTTTTGCCTTTGTATCTACTACGGTTGCATCTGCCGAATAGTCAACGCTTGCTATCTTCGTTCCGTTTGCCTTTGCTTCCGCGAGGTTTGTAAAACCGCCTTCCGGAAGAATGTAGATATCTCCCATACAGCCTTCGCCTTTAACTGCGAGATAAGAGAACTCCGGTTTATACGTTCCGTCACCCGGTACGTTTATTTCTACTGCGATAAAGTGGTCTACATCTCTTGTATCACCGTTAAGATAATAATTCTTAAGCTGTGATGCCTTCGCGTTCGGGCTCGCCGCAAGATATCTCCATGTATTGCCCGTCTGCTCATATGACGTTATTGTATCCAGACGTGTGTTGCCCGCAATGCCGAGTTCGAGATTATCAAAAACGAATCTCTGTCTTGCCGGCTTATTTTCAGGCTCAGGCTCGGGCTCTGTTTTTTCTACCTTAGTAAGTGTCAGCTTGTACGGATATGTAAAGTAATCGTGTACTCCACCGCTTGTCGCTTTTGCTCCTGCTCCTGTTACGACGAAGAGGAGTACCTGTGTTCCTTTCTTAAGGTCAATTTCATCCACAAGCATTTCCGCTTCTGCCTTCATTGCAGTTTTATCTGCCGAATAGTCAACGCTTGCTATCTTCGTTCCGTTTGCTTTCGCTTCTGCAAGATTGGTAAGTCCGCCTTCGGGAAGTATATAGATATC
>JAFQVE010000431.1 GCA_017408185.1 Oscillospiraceae bacterium
TGCCGACTCATATATCGCAAGGATAAGACCTACGCTGTGAAGAGCCTGTTCACCTGTAACCATCGGGTCGCGGTTATCAAGGATTGCTCTTGACATATCTTCAATCTGATATGCATGAAGATTGTCTGTATATGTACAGTTAAGACCGCCCATAGTTCCCGTAGTTTCAGGCTTTTCTATGCTCTTATCCTTCATTTGCCACTTATAAATACCCTTGTTGCCGATTTCAGCAAAACCTTCCGTGCCACCGATTGTAAAAACAGTATCAAGTCCCGGATAAACGGTTGTTGCACATTCAATTACGCCCATTGCACCGTTCTTATAACGAACCATAATTACGGCTGTATCCTCAACATCGGTTTTCCAGTTAAGACGCTCGCAACGCGCAAAAACGCTTTTAATTCCGCCTGTCATCCAGTCGATAAGGTCAACGCCGTGGATTCCCTGATTCATAAGCGCGCCGCCGCCATCAAGCTCCCATGTACCGCGCCAATCGCCGCTGTCATAATATGCCTGATCTCTATAGTACTTAAGGTATGCATCACAGAGAGTAACTTTTCCGAAAACACCGTCTTCGACAGCCTTTTTCATAGCTATTGCAGCCGAGAAGGTTCTGCGCTGGAATATGCAGCCGAGCTTCACGCCGTTTTTCTTACACGAATCAATGAGAGCCTTCATTTTTTCACGGGTAACATCCATCGGCTTTTCACAAAGAACGTGGACGCCGTGCTCTGCTGCAATTATGCCGCATTCAGCATGCAACCCACTCGGAGTGAGAATGCAACAAACATCTATCTGCTCTTTTTCAAGCATCTCCGCCTCATCTGTATACCAGTTTACGCCATACTTTTCTCCGGTTTCACGCGCCTTTGCTTCGTCAACATCACATACCGCACAAAGCACGGATGAGTTGGACTTTTCGATACCATCCAGATGATTCCATGCGATTCTTCCGCAACCTACGATTGCATATTTTACCTTCATAACAAATACCCTCCGTTTGAATTTTTTGTACCCAAATGATACACTGCTCCCCCGTTTTTTTCAAGATGTAATTTGCACAAAATTCAACTAATTTAATCCCCGACACTGTGCGATGTGCAACACACAGCGTCGGGGACATTTCAGCTTTATTCAGAATAGTAATTTATAAGGCAACCTGCAAGTATTATATCGCGTTCTTCACGCGTAAGAGCCGGAAGACGAAGTGTTATTTCCTTTTCCTTGCCGTTCTTTATAAGGCGTGCCGCAACCGATTCTTCGTCGCCGAGAAGAACTTTTCTTATTCCTTCAATGTATATAAGATCGCCCGCTTCAATTCCGGAGGTATCAGCATCATCAAAAATGAACGGCAGCATTCCCCAGTTTACAACATTCGAGCGATAACGCTTTGTCGCAAACTCACGGCAGATATTAGCAACACCGCCAAGAACTCTCTGGCACGATGCCGCCTGCTCACGAGCGGATCCGTCACCGGGCTTTAGCGCAAATACAGCCGTTCCGACAGATGTGTTTGAAGGATCAAGCCCTTCTATGCCAAACGCATCAAGCGCATCGGCTTTTCCCTCACGTCGTGCAAGCTCAGCAGCATATACTGCCTGTGCACGACCGACATACGCGGGATCTTTTCTCGACAAAGCGAAGGATGCAAGCTTTATCGGATTAGAGCGGTAAGATGAAGTCTCTCCCGACGGAATAAGCTCATCCGTAGTCGTTACCGGATCATAAATTGCGCTCGCAACATAAATGAGAAGGTTGTCCGTCATACCAATCATTTCAGGCCAATCTGCGATATTGGGACCGAATTTAAGCTCTTCCTCCGGTTTCGGATTCCCTACGCCATAGTAAATACGGCTCTTATAGGGAGAAGCATCGAAGCTGTATTTTTCGTCTTTTGAATCAGCCGGAATATTATCAAGCTCAAATGCAGAAGTGAGCCTTCCGCCGTTTCTCGCAGTTGCCGCGATAGATCGCGCATCCATAAGTGCAACATACGAAATCTGGCCGTCCCCCGGCTTACTGCCCTCTCGGTTCGGGAAGTTACGCGTTGCGTGGCGGATGGAAAGAGCGCCGTTTGAAGGAACATCACCCGCACCAAAGCACGGACCGCAGAAGCAAGAGCGAATGCTTACGCCGGAAGCTGTGAGGTCACCGAGAGTGCCGTCACGCATAAGCTCCATAGACATCGGCGTACTTGCCGGATAAACAGAGAGCCAGAAGGAACCGTCACCGGTTGTTGCTCCCTTGAGAATATCACGAACACGGTGAATGTTCTGGAAAAGACCGCCCGAGCATCCGCCGACAAAGCCCTGATCTACATAGAGCTCGCCGTTTTTGATTTTATTCAGGAGGGATACCTTTTTATCATCAATACCAAGCATTTCCTTTGCATCACGGTCAACACCCGCAAGGATATCCGAAAGATTCTTCTTAAGATCCGAAATCTTAAATGCGTTTGACGGGTGGAACGGAAGCGCAATCATCGGCTCAACCTTTGACAAATCAACCCTTACTGCACAATCGTAATATGCACCGTTTTCGGGATGAAGCGGCTTGTAGTCCTCCGGACGACCGTGGACGGTTAAAAACTCACATACGGTTTTATCTGTTTCCCATATGGATGAAAGACAGGAGGTTTCCGTTGTCATAACATCAATGCCGTTTCGGAAATCCATGCTGAGGTTCGCGATACCGGGGCCGACAAACTCCATAATCTTATTCTTTACGGCTCCATCGCGGAACACCGCGCCGATTATCGCAATTGCAATATCCTGCGGACCGACGCCGGGGCGCGGAGCTCCCTCAAGATATACGCAGACAACATCCGGATATGCAATGTTGTATGTCTTTGAAAGAAGCTGGCGCGCAAGCTCAGGTCCACCCTCACCGATTGAGATTGAACCGAGAGCACCGTAACGCGTGTGTGAATCCGAAGCCAAAATCATTTTACCGCAACCGGCATAACGCTCACGCATATATTGGTGAATAACTGCCTGATGGGCAGGAACAAATTCTCCGCCATACTTTTTCGCGGCAGAAAGGCCGAAAACATGGTCGTCTTCGTTTATTGTGCCGCCGACAGCGCAAAGGCTGTTGTGGCAGTTTGTGAGAACATACGGAAGCGGGAATTTTTCAAGCCCCGATGCACGGGCAGTCTGAATTATGCCAACGTATGTAATGTCATGAGATGCCATAGCATCAAATTTAATTTTCAGCGAATCCATAGTATCTGAAGTATTGTGAGCCTCCAGAATGGAATATGCCATAGTTTTTTTCTTTGCCTCGCTCGGAGCTGCAAGACCGAAAGCGCTTGCATCCTTCATTGAGAGAAGGCAACCGTCTTTTAAATATACGCCGTTTTTGATAACAGAAACCATCTTAAAACATCCTTTCTTATCTATCTAATTATAGACTAAATCGCAACTAAAATCAAGGTAATTTTTACATATATCCGACAAAATTTCATTCGGCACCTTTTTGCCGTTTATCCTGATCTTGGAAAGTGTTCCTTTTTCTGCTGCTTTCATATCAAAAACAAGCGTGAGTGTATCAGGAAACAGCGATACCGCCATAAGTGATTTCCCGTGAAGTTTAACCCCCTTTTCTTCCAGCAGCGATACAAAGCTGTCTTTTGAAATCCGCATCGAAATTTCCACATCAGGTCTGCGCTCCTGCTGTTTTGGCTGCATAGTGTAAGTGATAAACAGCATGCACGATAAAAGAGCAACACAAAGGACTGCTATAATATATTTTTCCTTTCTACGCATAACAAGCTCTCCTGTTTCTTTTTCGACATCAGCTTTAGACAATTTTTACGCA
>JAFQVE010000432.1 GCA_017408185.1 Oscillospiraceae bacterium
CCCAACCCGAAGAGCTATCTCGGTCTCACTGTGGAAGAACAGAAGATAAAAACGCAGGACGGTGCAGCAATCGAAGTGTTTGTAAATGAGATGGTGGCAAAGTTCGTGCTCGGTCAGGAGCCGCTCACGGGATTTGACTCTTTTGTTGAGGATGTCAATGAAATGGGCGTAGACCGTGTTCTTGAGGTTTATGAAAACGCGTACAACAGAATTAAATGAAAGTGAGTGTAAATCAAGATGAAAAAATTATTTGCTATTATTCTGGCACTTTCAATGATCGCAGCGATGCTCCCGGCAGGGACAGCGTTTGCGGCGGATGAAAACGGAAACTTAACATACGTTTTCGGCGCTTCCGCATACGGAAAATCGAGTGGCAATCAGGTTTTTAACGTAACGGATACTTTAAAGGAACAAATAGGGAATATAGACGGTGGAGATAAAAGCAATACAAAGACGGGAAGTGATAAATGGAAGATGTGGTATCGCCTCGGCGGCGCAGCAACGCAGTCTGTCACGGCTCACGCAAATGGTTTTATATACTTTGCAACCACAAGTGACTCAAGCACCGCGGCAGAGGACGATGTACATAAAAACGCGTTGGTTCTGCAACTTGTGGATGTTCCGGAGGGAGTGTATGTTCCGGCTCTTGAAAATCCACTGGACAACAAACAGACCTGTTACGGAGTAACCGATTTATATCTTGTGAGCGAAGAGACAAGAAGTAAGAATAAATGGAATGTTAAAACCATCGACGGAATTGACACCATTTTATCCTCGGCTGAAAAACTTGAAAGCCAAAATTGGAGTGCTTCGGTAGATGTAATGCATCTGTCGTCGGTGAACTATGTCAAAAACGCAACCGATGGAACGGATTTCAATAAAATTGCACCTAAAATAGATATTGATTATGCTGACGAAGAGACGACAAAAGGAAACTGGTGGCTTATTGCAACCGTAAGCAGTAAACCGAGTGAGTGGATAGAAAATACGAGCTTTCCAACACAGGTCTTTGGGTCTTTCGGAAAGTTAACGCTCACCCGTGAGGCTGATGACACGGAGCTTACTTCGGCGTTTACGGCAGAGGAAGTAGAACATTCTAAAGCAGATAAAAACGTATACGGCTACAAATCTACGGACACAGCAAACGCTATAGTAGAGCAGAAAGCTGTGACGACAGATACAGTAACCGTCAGCACAACGGACACGGAAAACTTCCTCTATTGGGCGCAGGGCCTGACGAACGAGAAGAAAATCCTTTCCTTCTCACCGAGCTTTGACTACACACCTTCGGAGGGGAACAACTACCTCGTGGCTGTATACAGAGACACTGCCAATAAAGCTGAGTTCTTCAACGCAAACGGTCAGCGTGAAGCTGTTCTTTTAGCGGACGGCACAGCTCCGGCGCTTCCGGAAAGGGTTGGTTATGAGCCTGCAACCGCGTGGGTTGACCTTGACGGAAATACGGTAGCGCCGGGAGAGACGGTAACGGTAAGTGGCTACAACTCTTATGTTCCGAACTACGGTGAGCGCATAAGTGTTACGGTAAACAGTACTCCGTATAATTACGGCGAACCGGTAACTCTCAATTGCACCGATGTCGCTTATTATGAGGAAGGAAAGTATTTTAAGGGCTGGAAAAAGGATAACGCCATTGTCAGCACAAGCGAATCCTACAGCTTCCTTGCATATAAAAATACAATTGTAACTGCTGAATGGGTGGACGCGCCGTTTAACTTCTCGGGCAATGGAAGAAAAATAGTCCTTGATCTCTTCAACAATGCACTTATGGCTGAATTTATCGGCTTTGGCGACAACGTTGTTGAAAAGGGTATAATGTTCACAGGTACGACAAAAACAGGAAACATCGCAATGACAACCGACAGCAACCAGCTTGTGATTATCCCGGACAAAGAGGGAACATACAAGGGTTATGCAATCATAGAAGACAGCGATGGTACACAGACGCTTGTAACCGACGGCGAATACATAAAAGCTGCTGAATAATACGCAGGCTCACGCTTATTTCACCTTTCCTCTTAGAAAGACAATGAAAGAGAATTTTCACAAGAACAATGTGAAAATTCTCTTTCGTCACTTGTATGGAAAAGAAATCTGATATCAAGAACAAAAGTTATGGAAGACACCAGACCAGCGAGAGGATGATTACA
>JAFQVE010000051.1 GCA_017408185.1 Oscillospiraceae bacterium
AGATAGGCTTGACGAAAAGTACAAGCTCAAGAATCTCGATATGTGGGGGAATACTACCGCATTTACCAATGAGGTGACTGAAACTTTTGGTAATATGGAGCTTGAGCTTGAGAGCGGCGAATATTACCTTCTTTTCCGTTCAGTAGGCGAGAATGATAATTTTGCCGCATATGAGGAAAGTGGTAATAAATATCTCGAAGTTTGGCTTAAGTCCTTTAAGCTTCTGCCGAAGGAAGCGATTCCTGTTGATGAGATGACAGGTTTCAGCCTTTCCTCCGAAGCTACAACTCTTATGGCAGGGGAGAACACAAAGCTTATTTCCAATGAGGTCTGGTCTCTCAGTGGAAATAAGCCCGTGACGGAAGGCGTTACCTATAAAAGCTCAGATGACAGAATTGCAACGGTTTCTTCCGATGGTGTTGTCACCGCGGTTGCAAAGGGTGAAGTTACCATAACAGCAACTCTTGACGCAACGGATTTTTCAGATACAGTAACTATTACTGTGAAGGAATATGAGAGAGCAACAAAGGTATATACTTATAACTTCAATCGTGATGTATTTGGAAGCACCGGACATGTACAAAGAGACGCGCTTGCAGAAATGACTTTTGATACAGTTGATGCAGCTTTGTCATCACCCTGGAAAACAGCAGCAACAGCATATGTTTACAACACATTTGCTGACCCCACGGGACTTATATGGAACGCATACCAATACCGTGCAGACAGCGGCGCGGCAGCATATGGCTTAGAACTTAAGGTTCCGGAAAGCGGAACGTATATTCCGAAGCTTGCCTATCATGTAAAGGAAACTTCGCCAATAACGGACGTATATCTTATCAAAAATGACGGAACATTACCTGAGTTTGTATACGGCGCATCAGGAAACGGAAGCGGAGTCCTGACCACATACCTTTCTTCTCTCAACGGAAAGAATATGCTCGCAAAGATTGATATGTATTCAGAAAAGGCTGAAACAAAAACCGCCGTTTTTGATGAGGTTTATCTTGATTCGGACTACACATACTATCTCATGTTCCACCCGACAGGAAAAAATGAAAACTTCAAACCGCTTGTTTCAGGAGATAGAGAGTTTTTCGAGGTAAAGCCCATATCTTTTGAAATCAAGCCGCTTGCAGGCGATTTCGATAAAGCGAGCATCTCTGTTCACGGACTTCTTGATGAGAATGATCCGATGCCGAACATGACAGAGAAGCAGATTGAATACAAGCTGTATGATGATGTCGGCATTGAGCTTGATGAAGTTGATGCAACAAAGCTTTCCGCAACATATTCATCGTCGGATGAAAATGTTGCAACAGTTTCGGATAGCGGATTAGTAACAGCTCACAGCAACGGTGAGACAAAGATTACTGCAAATATTACATATAAAGGTGTTACGAGAAGTGCAGAATACAACCTCATCGTTGCATCTGCCGGAAGAAATATGATGGCGCATTTAAACCCTGATTTTACCGGGGATGAATGGGTCTGGGAACACGCACGCAACGATGAGCCTCCCGCAGAACCCATATTATTCCGTGCAGGAATTGAAACGGCACCGAAAGCAGGGGATGAGAATAACCGCGCTCTTGCGTTTAACTTCAACCCCGATGTCCCGATGCCGTCAGACATCATCGCGACAATACTTCTCAAGAGAAACGGAGAGAGAGTGGTTGTTGAGCCGGGTAAGTTTTATCAGCTTACTCTCAAAGTAAAGACAAATATCAAAAAGCCTGAAGACGGAGAATATCCCATAATCAGGTATAATGTCTATGCATACAATAGTCCAACCGGAACATCAAGCGCATACCTTGCGCATACTTCGGGATGGACAACGGATATAAATAACTTTGAAAACTGGAATGAAACCTTCAGTGAATGGCAGGAGGTAGCTGTTCCCATATACGTTGATACAAACGTGGAGGCTGAAACACTCTATCTCTCTCCGAGACTGAATATCAGAGCACCATCGTCAAGTGCCGGTAAAGCGGGCTATAGCGGAACGATTTGGATGGATGACTTTGAGCTTCGCGAAGTAGGCTTTGCAGGTGTTGAGATGGAGATTCTTGATGGCTCAGACGTTGGTTCGGAGAGCGAATTCACCGTTTTCACAAAGCCTTATACAACACTTGGTCATTACATTTCCGTTACCAAGGGAGTCCTTGCCGATGGGCTTGTGCTCACATCTTCGGATGCAAATGTCGTATCGGGGTTTAAGGACAGCACAACATATCAAATAAATCATATCCCTATCGGATCAACTGGTGCAGAATGTGGTGGAAAGAACGGAACAGCCACAATTTTCGGTGAACTTACGCTTGAAGGAATAACAAGAAAGGGCGAAGTTTCCGTCACAACCTCCGGGCATGAAATGAAGCTTCTGTATGCCGGGGTAAAAACTGAGCCTGAAAGCATTGCGGTTGGCGGCAGTGCGCGCATTATTCCGACGGGATATATGTCCGACGGCTCTGTTGCTGATATGACGGGCGGTAAAATAGTATATGACTCGCTCACCCCGGATATTGTTTCCGTTGATGATGCGGGAAATATAACCACGCTCCGTGCGGGAAAAGGCAAAGTGTATGCAGCGTTTATGCTGGATGGAAACAATGCATATGCAGAAACGGAAATTGAGGTTACAGACTCATCACCAATAGAATCCGCCGTGCTTTCCGCCCCCGGAACGGTAGGACACCTCCGCGATGAGCCGCTTATCCTTACGGGTAAAATGAAGAGCGGATATGATGCGGATTTCACCAATGCCGAAATAAAGTGGCTTATAGGAAGCAACCCTGCAGACGGTGTCACCATTGATGAAGAAAACCGCCTCATTTTCGGTAATGTCAAGGGTGCTATGGCAACGATTTCTGCAGAAATAACAATGGGCGGAGCGACCGTATCGACAAATGAAATTAAAGTTGAGGTTGTCGAGAGCGACCTGCGTGATTTTATCCTTAATTTTGGCGGAGCACACGAGAAAAAAATTGCGAATGTAACAATCGATAAATACGGCTGGCAGGTAGACTGGAATCTTTCTCATAGCTCTGTAAAAGGCGCATATCTCTACAACACATATTTGAGTGCCGAAACTTCCGGCGTCAATTGCGATTTTGCCGTAGATTTCACGGTTCCCTATACAGGTAATTACACACCGGTATTCGCTAAAGGTAAAAAGGACGGATATGGCGCTGAATATGTCAATATATATATCGACGGAAAATACGTTGGTGAAACCTCTTACTGTAGGGAAAATCTCAGAGGAACGAGCGATATATTTAATCTTCGTTCCATGTATCTCGAAAAGGGCACGCATAAGCTTGTCCTCCGACCCTATGCAGAAAAGGAAGAATCAAGAAACTATTATTTGCATCCTTCGTATATCCGCTTTGCAGCAATTTCGTCTCTTCCGGCAATCCGCGAAATAGAAGCGGCAAAGGATAGCTTTATAATTGAAGTAGATGGAACGGAAGAGCTTTCTGTAAAGATTAAGACGGATGACGGTTTTGTTTATAGCGGTCAGAGCGAATTTGGAGGAGCTGCCGATTCGGATATAGCTATTTCCTATGCAAGTGCAGACTCAGCCGTTGCAGCAGTTTCCGAAAATGGCACAATAACCGCATTGGGACTTGGTGAAACAAACATCACCGTTACTGTGAAAGTCAACGGTGATGTTAAGAAAAAAGAAATACCCGTCAAAGTTGTCGAAAAAGGCGCGTCAACAGAAAATAAGACTCTTTATAAAGTCGAGATAGATGCACCGTTCTTTGTTATGAATCCGGAAACGGAAGGTGTACAACTTGAAGTCATCGGCAAAGACAAAAATGGCGAAACAGTTGACATAACCGGTGCGGAAATTAAATGGATGTCAGAAAATGAGTCCGTTGCAGAAGTTTCTGCTGAAGGCTATGTAGTTCCAAAAGGTCTCGGAAGTGCAACGATTCTCGTTGTCGTTACTATGAATGGTTCGGAGAAAAGAGCTGAAGCATATATTTCCGTCAGAGGAGGAAAAACGGGAAGAACTTATTATACCGATGAAATGGTCGCTGCAGCTCAGGAGAATATACAAAAATACAACTGGGCAAAGTCAGAGGCCGAGGCTGTTATTGAATCGGCA
>JAFQVE010000433.1 GCA_017408185.1 Oscillospiraceae bacterium
CCACCGCCGCCACCGCCGCCACCGCCGCCTGAAGCACCTTCGCTTCCGGTTGACGGTGTTTCGGTATTCTCAGTCTTATCAGAGGGCTTGCTCGTTGTCGAACCATAGACGGTTACTGTAAAATGAATGGCGCTTTCGCGTCCGTCCGGGTCGCAAACCGTTATTGTGACATGGTTGTTTCCAACCTGTGAGCTGTCCGGCTTCCAGGTGAATACTCCCGTTTCGGCATTTACGCTTGCCCCTCGCGGGAGATTTGTACCGATATACTCAAGGTTTGAGGCATGAACCGGGCTTTCTGCGTTGATATCAACTGTTACCGTGCTTCCGGCGCTTACGGAAACGTTGCCGGGATTCTCTACTTCCGGCACCCCTTCCTCCTTATAAGACATCGGGATTGTGAACTTCTGATTTTCGGCTATATCGTAGATATATCCGCTGTCAAAGTCCGTTTTATCCTTATGTCCGCGGATGAGAGAGGTTGTCCCAATACTGAGCCTTACAACCTTGTCAGAAATCTTCTTCGCGCCGTCAATCTCAAACGAGCCGTTGCGTACACCGTCGTTTTCAATGTTTATAAACTTTCCGACAAGAACGCTTTCATCCTCACATTCAAGATTTACATCAATGTAATTATCAAATGCAAGGTCACGGTTAAATCCCGCTACCGTTCCCGTATAGCTTGCTACTTCACCTGTCTCACTGCCTATTATATCTCCGTCGATAACATATCTGTAAATAACGGATGCATCGGCACTGTCGGCACTTCGGCTGAGAACTCCGATTGCACCGCGGAAGCTGAACTCATATACGTTTTTTCCGTCTTCGTCCTTATCCGTCACCGTATAGGTTGCACCGTTGTTGGTTGCGTATACGACATAGTCAACCCTTCCGCTTGTATGAACAACCTTTATCGCACGGGCAACATCGTCATCATTCACCGTTTCATCCGTCGATATATCTACAGCTATCATACTACTTATGTACGGCGTATTTTTATACGGTTCAAAGACCGTGGTATAGAGCGTATCAAGCTCTTCTCCGTCGCTCTCGCGGTTTACAAGAACATAGTCGAGTGTTCTCGGCATCACAAGGTTTGCAGCTCTGTACGGAACATAACCTGCAGCTATAACCACCTCATCCGGAGTGAAATCATTAAGCTGAGTCATGCGGAGCTTAACACCGTCGCTGCTTGTTGATGCCTTACGGTAATCCTTGACATCAAATTCAACGGAGAAGTTACCGCTCTCAAGCTCCGTATCGCGGCGGACTTTAGAAAACCACGAATATCCGCGCGGATATACCGTGTCGTAGAACCCTGTCCACGGAGAGTTCGGGTCCTGACCGGGTTCAAGTGATATATCTGCATACGAGCCTATATACTCTCCCGCCTGTTTTGTAACCGATTCTGTCACAAACTCATTCTTATCGTTCCAGAAGCTCATTTCGTATTCGCCGGTTTCCTTCGCCACCTGAGCACCGGTTACATAATTGCCGTTTTCATCCCACTTTGTGGTGAAGTCAAGTCCGGAGAGCGGATTTGCGTTTTCCGCCTGGGAATGGAAGCTGTAGCTGTGGTGAGTGCCGCCCTTTACGCGGAAGAAATCAACCGTATAGGAAACGTCATCCGACGCCTCTATCATAACTGCAGTCCTTCGGTACTGGCTCGTTTCGTTGTAGACACCGGGAGCTTCTATATCCATAACCCTGACAGCTCCGGCATCCTCAAAGTGAAGCGGATTGCCGTTTACCGTATAATTCGGCTGCTCTTTTTCATTGACAAGAACCGTGTTGTGAGAAATCGTCGTCCTCACCCACTGGTATCGGTTTGGCTGATACGTTTTCTGCTCAGGCTCACCAATGTCCGGTGCAACATCTATGCCATAGGCATCCATACTGAGCGTGAGCGTATCTCTGTGCTTATGGCTCATATGTGTTCCGCCGTAGTAAATCCAGTTGTCGCGCAGTGTGTTTACCGCGGTCTGTGCTGTGGAGTTCTTCGACTTTACACCGCCACGCAGTATCGCAAGACCATATCCCGTAAGATTTCTGCTTCCTTGCTGTACGGTGTCGCTCATATACTTGAGCACTTCCTCTTCAAGGCTTTCGGGATTTTTCTTGTAAATATCATAACTAAGACCTTCTGCAGTGAAACCATTTCTCATATAGAGATAGTCTGCAATCTGCGGTCCGTAGACGGTGTCTTTAAGCTTATCGAAGGCATCGTAGTAGTATGTTATATACTCAAGTCCTCCCACGTTTGCCGTCCCGCCGCCATCACCAATTGCAAGTGTTTTATTCTCCGTTGTAAAGAACGGGATGAGTCCTACAAACAGCTCTGTAAATTTCGGATTATCGTAAAGGTTATAATCCCCTTCACCTTTATAGTACGAAAGCACCTCTGCTACTACATACAGATTCTGAATAATAATTGAGTTATAATTAGGATTGGACTCATTATTATTTCCGTCGCGGTCAACAACGTCGATAAGCTGAGTCATAAGGTCGCCGCCCGTTGCTTTGTGCCAGTCATTCGGAGTTGTATCCGTTGCGTACAACCACTTTAACATTTCGCTTGTAAGCGGCTCGCGGTCACGAATTATCGCAGCACACGCAAGAGCGTTCTGCTTCATACCGAAGTTTCCGTTAATTTGTCTGCGCTGCATTGCATAATAGGTTTCATCCAGGATTCCGCGTTCCCAGTTGTCCCATATCTTTTCGGGAGTTGACTTATCGTTTTTAAGTCCGCGCTTTACTGCCTCGGCGTGAAGGAACGATAAAACCTCCGCATCCTCAATCATCGGGAAGAACGCATCACATGCAAGTGCATTACGCTGTGTGTAGTTCGCTTCGCTTATACATCCGAAGATTTTGCCTACGCCTCGGTTACCGTCGTTGTGAGCATATTTGATACCGCCAATTCCTTCAAGGTCATAGCTCGGATAGAGGTCTGCAAGACGGTCTGTGAGGATTGCTCCCGCACGTCCGTATTTTTTGTCACCGCTGAAGAGATA
>JAFQVE010000434.1 GCA_017408185.1 Oscillospiraceae bacterium
GCCGATATGGTTTTCTGGGATTATTACCACACGAACAACGAGTTCTATAAAATCAATATCGAAAAGCACAAAAACTTTAACCGCCCTGTTGTTTTCGGCGGCGGTATCTGGACGTGGGACGGCTTTGTGCCGAACTACGACCACACCTACAACACAATGAAGCCCGCTATGGAAGAGGTGCTTCGCGGAGGTGTTCCGGAGGTTATCGTCACCATCTGGTCAAACGACGGTTGCGAAACAAGCCATATGCTTGCGCTTCCTCAGCTTTCTCTTTTCTCGGAATATTGCTGGAAAGGGGAAGCGTGCACGAAGGACGATATATGGAGCATGTCCCGCTTTACAACCGGTATGACGGAGGAGCTTTCCCACGCGATAAGCGACTTTTTCTTCCGCGAGGACGGCGCAATCCGCGCCGGAAAGCACATTTTGTGGAGCGACCCGCTGATTAACCTTCTGTGCTTTGATTTTGACCTTCCTGCGGCGAAAAAATACCTCACGGACGCAATTGCGGTTATTGAAAAGTATGTAAATACGGAATATATCCTTGCGGCGTTCCGCGCTTGCCTGCACAAGTGCGAAATTCACTTAAACCTCCGCGACCGTTACAAGGCGGGGGATAAGGAGTATCTGCGCGACTTTGCCGCGAATAAGCTTCCGGAAATTATTGCGGATTTTGAAAAGCTGCATACGCTTCACCGTGAGATGTGGTACCGCGATTATAAGGCGCACGGCTTTGAGAATATTATGTGCCGCTACGGTGCGGCAATTGAGCGCTTGCGTCATACCGGCAGAGTGATAAACGATTATCTCGACGGTAAGATCACCGAGATAGAAGAACTTGAGCCGGAGCTTATTCAGGGGCAGAAGTGCAAGTGGCTCTCCGCAAATGATTTTATGTATATACATACAATGTAAGGGTGATTGTCAAAGGGGTTCTCTTGCGAACCCCTTTTGAAACCCCACGCTCTTGCCGCTGCCCGCGCACCGGATAAATTAAGCGCTCATCACATAGACTTTCGCAAATGGCAAAATTAAAATTTTGCCCGCTCAGTCTTTTCTGTAATTTCGCTGTAATTTATTGCCCGCTTGGCGCGAAAGGCGGCATTCCGATATCGGAATGTTGTTAGTATTTCAACGCCATTGCAGAGTTCGATGCTCGCTGATGAATAAAAAAGTTGACAAAACTGTGATTTGTGTTATAATATAAATAGAAAAGGAGCTGCCGATGACGGTCAGCCCTCACATAGCATTGAAGAAATCAACCGCTAAGTTTGGTCGCTCTAGCGGTTATTTCTTTTTTATTGCAACAATTGTGTAAAAAACAATAATCAAAATTAATGTTATGTACTCCATTGGCAACGCCCCCTTCCGAGGGCAAGACTTAACCGCCACCGCTATGGCAACTCCTGCCGGATATTTCCGACAAAATCATTTTATCATATAATGTACGCTTTTTCAAGCGTTTTTTGTTGTCAAACACCGCGCGGGATTCCCGCGCGGTGCGTTGCTTTGTTGCTCTTTTATTTTGCTGCGTCTACGGTGATTTTGCCGTCAACGTATTTGTCATCTCCGACTATTGCGTAGCCTTTGACAACAACATCATCATTCGTATCATTCGTTACTGTAAACTGCGCCTTATCTGTTGTCATTGCAATCTTCTTGCCACCGAACATAATGCCCTTTTCCTTGGCATCATCAAAGCCGATGAACTCTGCCATAACAGCGGTGAGCTTATCGCCAACCGAGAAGGTGGAAAGCGAAATTTTGCGCGGGGTTGTAAGCGTTACTGCGCCGTTGCATACAGCCGCAATCGTGCAATCGGTGTATGCGCTGAATGAGTAGTCTGCATCAAGGCTTATGATTTCCGGCTCGTTCTCGCCAATCTGTCTTGTGAAGTAGCTGAAGTTATCCATGCCCGCAACAATGTCCTTGCAGGAAACAATATCGCCGTAAGAATAGCTTTCGCCGTTTATTGTGATGTTGTCTTCAACTTCTTCATACTTTGCCATGAATACCATGTCGCCGCTTGTCGGAGCGGGGGCGCCGCCGTCAAACTCATCGTTTGTGCCGCGCTGTACCCATGCTGCTGCGTTTCCTCTGCCTGCCATTGCCGGAAGAGCGGGGAGTTTGTTGTCTATAATTTCAAGGTCGGTAAGAAGCTGACCGTTTTTGTTGTAGAATGCCTCGGTTGCTTTTCCGGCTTCTTCATAAACTGCGATGAGGTAGTTTGCGCCCGCGTGCAGATTTAAAATATGTAAAGCCGTCTAAAAGCTGGCAGGCGGCGATGAAAGGCATAAACGAGTTTTTTTCCTTGCCGGAGCTTGCGCTTGATGATGAGAGGCGTGCACGCGTGAGCAAGGTACGGGATGAAAAGCTTATCCCCATAATCCGCACGGTTGTATATATGAACAAAAACTTTTCAAAGAAAATCCACTGTGAGGACCTTCTTAAGATTTCTCAGATGTGCCGCACGGATTTTTACACGCTCATCAAAAAGACGGTGGGGGAGAAATATTCGATATATCTGCAGAAAATCCGTGTTTTCCGCGCACACCGTGCCCTCGGCTTTACGGATTACAGCTTTTCGTATATCGCGGATATGTGCGGCTTCGGCAGTGTGACCTATTTCGGTAAATGCTATAAAAAATACCGCGGCTACACTCCAAAGGAGGAACGCGCCGCGCTCAACGAGCTCAGGGAAAGATACAGCGGTATCCGCATCTCGCATGAGTTTTTTGAGCCGGAGGAAATGAAAAACTCCCAAAAACCACTTGACAAACCGCGGTAAATGACGTATAATACAAACAATTCAGCATAAAACCGTTGAGGCAGAAAAAAGCCGGAGTTTATCTTTCCAAGCGAGCGGATTACGGTGTGAGTTCCGCAAAGATTGCCGGGTAATATGGACTGTCGAGGGCAGTGTCAAATGCACTGACGTTATCCCGCGTTAAGGGTAGGAGTATGATGGTACTTCGCAAAGCGCACCGTGTAACGGTGAATCAAGGTGGCACCGCGGATATTGATTTATTCGCCCTTGACAGAAATTCTGTCAAGGGCGTTTTTTATTCAGTAAAATGTAATGGAGGATTTTGTTATGAATTTAAACGGAGTAAATTTTGAAACCTATTTCAGCAATTATCCCGATAAGAACGGGTATTTCGGAAAATATGGCGGCGTGTATATTGACGATAAGCTCAAAAAGGCTATGGCGGAGATTACAGAGGCGTATTATTCCATCTGTCAGTCCAGAAAGTTTATTGCTGAGCTTCGCAGAATAAGGAAGGAGTTTCAGGGACGTCCCACACCGGTTACGCACCTTGAAAGACTTTCGGATATGCTCGGTGGCAAGGTTCAGCTTTATGCAAAGCGCGAGGACTTAAACCACTCCGGCGCGCATAAGCTTAACCACTGCATGGGCGAGGCGCTTCTTGCAAAATATATGGGGAAGAAAAAGGTTATCGCGGAGACCGGTGCGGGTCAGCACGGTGTTGCACTTGCCACTGCGGCAGCGTATTTCGGCCTTGAGTGACAAGAACAGTGCAGTGATAAAAGCAGTATCCGTAAAGCAGAATTACAGGAATTCCGAAGAGACAACATATATCCACGTGGCACAAGAAGTACCGACCCCATCCGACAAGGTCGTAACCATTGCCAATTTATCAGCCGGAGA
>JAFQVE010000435.1 GCA_017408185.1 Oscillospiraceae bacterium
CATATACTGTTGTGAAAAGGCTGTCAAGCTCCTGGCCTTCCGGTGCCTCGCGCTCAACATATACATATTCAAGCATCGTTGCGCGGTCGGCATCGAATCTATCTTTATATCCGATGTTCTTCGATGCCTCACTTCTCTGCGAAACGTGACCGCCCGCAAAGGCAACGCCGGTCGGCGTAAAGTCATTGACCTGCGTCATGCGCAGATGTATACCCTTCGGATTCGAAAGCACCTTTTTGTAGTCGGTAATCTCAAAATCGACGGTAAAGCTACTCTGAGGATCTGCCGCACGGCGCACATTTCGGAGCCACGTGTATCCGCGCGGGAACATTGTTTCATAGCTACCGGTAGACAACAACGTCCACGGATCCTGCCCGTAGGTTACAGGAAATACCGTTTCAAAATCTACCGTTTCACCCGGAAGTGCACGACGGACACTGCCGTCCGGATTCTTTACATACGCCGCATCTTTGCCGGCATATGTTGCCCAGTCCATTGTTCCGTTCTTATCCACCTGAATAAGCTCAGGCTCCGTCGCCATCTTAAGTCCCGAAACCTCATTTACTTTAGACGATGCTGAGTGGTAAATGTATGTGTGGTGGTTTCCTCCCGTTACGCGGAAAAAGTCAACACCGTAAGATGTATCGTCGTTTATCTTCACCATAACAACGCTTCTGCGGTAATTTTCAGCATCGGCATATTTATGAGACGCATCCATATCCATAAGCTTGACCATTCCCGAATCGTTGAAGTGCAGCGGAAATCCGCGCAGCTCTGTTCCATTTGAACTCTCTTTATTTATCATCACCGTGTTGTGCGACACCGTCTGTGATGACCACTGGATACGATTTGGATTATACCCTGTGTTCTCAGGATATGCAAGGTCTGCGCCAAGGTCAAGTCCGAAACCGTCTACGTTAATCGCAAGTGCATCCGGATGTCCGTGCCCTCCGGTATCACCTGCTGTCATCCAGATTGCACGCTGGTTATTCGTTTCAGTACTTGCCGAAGCGGAATTGTAAATGCCTCCATCCTGAAGGGCTGCAAAGCCAAACCCTGCCATAAGCTCACTTTTCAGTCTGCCGTTTTCATCAATAAGCGCCTCAACCTCGTCCTTGAAGCTTTCCGGATTTTTTGTGAAAATATCGTAGTGCAGTCCTTCGGTTGTTCTTCCGTTTCTTGTCCAGATATACTGGGCAAGCTCATCTGCTATGTCAGTATCTCGAAGCTCCTTAAATCCTTTTTTCCATATTTCAAAATCGCCACCGTAGAATCCATGAGAAAGTGCGCTGGATGCATCCGCCATCTTCGGATGCCCCTCCGGCACTACCGGACGGGTAAATGCTATAAACATCTCACGGAATTTCGGATTATCGTAAAGGTTATATTTTGCTCCGGCCTCGTAATCTGCAAGGAAGTCTGCCATCTTGCCAAGACCTTCTATCTGCGTTCGGTTATAGTTCATACTCGACTCATCACCCATACCATCGCGGTCGATAACGTCAATAAGCTGAGTTGTAACTCCGCCGCCGTTCACACGAAAAACAGTATCGGTGGTTGCCGTCTTGTAAATCCAGTCAAGCATCTCGGTGGTTTCCGGTTGTCTGTCCTGAACGATTGCAGATAACGACGTTGTCGCCTGACGCTGACCAAAGTTACCGGTAATACGCCCAAACTGTACGCCCCAGTAATTCTTTCTGATGATGCCGTTTTCCCAGTTCTTCCAGATATCATGAGAGCTTATCTTTGCATTTCTGCGCATTTCGTGCTCGTACTCACGGCACTCTCCCTCACATATATCGCCGTACACGGCGCTTGAATTCAGCTTATCGTAATTGAAATAATAATTTCTGTGAAAATTGTATTTATCATCGTCCGGAAGAGTGTCATAGCCGAATCTCTTTGCCTTTTGGGAAAGATAATCTATAACCTGTGTATCACAGAGTGCGGGATAGAATGCATCGGCGCAAAGCGCAAGAGTCTGCGCCGTGACATTTGCATTGATATCTCCGGCTATAATTCCGACGCCAAGACCTCCGCCGTCTGTGTTATACCACAGTCTGTCCGGATGGTATTTGGAATCATGATCATAATCTATATCATTATGAATAAACAGGTCATATGTATGATAAACATCTGCCATTCTGTCAAGCAAAATCGCGCCTGCACGTCCGTATTTGATATCGTCTGTATACAGATACGCATCCCTGAGCGCCTCAAGCACGGCAGGAATTGTATTAAACATCATCACGGAATTTATATACGCAACATAAACGTGGCACTCATCAGCATATTCAACACTGTCTCCCGCAACAGATGAATACTTATACGGAGTTACGCCGTCCGGCTGCAACGGAACATATCCCCAGCCATCATCAACGCCCCACGTTTTCCAATCCTCGCCCTCGCGGAGCCCCTGCTGATTGTTAAGAGACTCCGGAATCTTTGCAGGATCGGAAAGCTCGGGGTAAAGCTTGTTTACAAGATAACCGCCATCAACACCGAAGCCATAGTATGCGCGTTCTTCTGCTGTAAGAAATTCGCCGTTATTGATCCTGACCTTGCGTTCATCGCTTATTTCCATATCCGGAAGAGTTTTTTTCATTTCAAGAAGCATTGCGCGGTGTGCTTCAAGCGCGCGCATTCTGTCAAACCTGCCCTCACGGTCAAGACCAAGCTTTAAGAATCCTTCAAAATCATTTGACGGGAAAAGGCGCTTACACTCCGGACATTGCGTCTGCCACGGACGCGAAACAACGTCTACAAGAAAAAGACTTCCCTTTTTGTTCATACCTCCGTTGCAATATCGGCAAAGGTTATAGTATGGATCCTTCGGACCTCCCGTCCGCGTGCTTCGCGGAAGCCCTTCTGCAATGATAAGATCGTAGAAATAATCAAGATTTTCCACATATGGCTCAGCCGTTTTTTCCGCGCTCTTTTTCATGCTCTTTGCCCAGTCATATGTAGCTGTGTTTACTTTTGCATTTTCACGCTTTTCAGTTGTATAATATGTCGCTTCGGTCTTTCCATCGTCAAGGATTACGGAAATTTCTTTATCTGCAGAAAAGCTTTCTCCACGGAAAGTCGCGCTCGCCGAAATTTTAACACTTCCGCATTCCTTCGCAGCAAAAACATATCCCGCATCTGCAAATGTGAGGACATCCTCTTTGTTTGTCGAGAAGACCACGTCCTCGCGCGGAAGCGCTATCTCATTTCCGCTCTTCATTGAAAGAACAACGGATATCTGCGATTTTTCACCGACATAAAGAGAATCACCAATTTTTATTACACTGTCTAATACCTCAGTATCATCAATTGCGTTTATAATAATACTCTTGCTTACCTTTACATTCGCAGTTGAAACGGTTGCGGTGATTGTTGCCTCGCCGTGCCCCTTTCCCGTTATAATGCCGTTTTCGTCAACAGAAGCAATATCGGGATTTGAAGATTCATACGAGACCGTATAGTCATCTCCTGAAAGCACGGCACCATCGAGAAGCTTTGCCGAAATTGAGGTTGCTACCGTTTCGCCAAAGGTTACTTCATCACGCTCTGCCGCAAATTCAACAAACTTCATATTGTTGATACCATCAAGCGTGAGTGCTCTTGGAGACAGCGGACCTGCATTTGTGCCATGCTCAAATATGATGACATAATCGCCCTTCTCTTTAATATCCACTTTACCGATTATCTCAGATTTAATGCTATCCTTTGACGTGGTATGGAAATTAACATATCCGACATACGTCCTTTTGTTTACAAAGGGATCCATTTCTGCCTGTGTTGCCGTTCTTTTTGCTATGTATATATTAGCATCGCCCGCAGAATCCGTTCTTGCAAGATATTCCAGATTCACGCCGTATTTTCCGGGTTCATCAATCCTTATTGCAAGAGCATACCATCTGCCCGAGCCGGGATTCAAGCGCAAATAATTGGAATAATATTTAGCTGTTTTTGCTACCTTCACCGCACTTTGCGGTCCTACACCAAACCACTCCCAGTTCCCGTCTGTATAATCATACTTGATATCAAAAATATCATTATCAGCGGCAAGATTCGGGTTTGTGGTCTGCGGATTTTCCGAATCTTTATTCGTATACGGTGCCCACTCCGGCTGTATCTTCAGGAAATTGTATGTTTGAGTTACACCCGCACACGGAACCTCCGTCACATTATACGCATACTTGACCGTGGTATAAACCACGCCGTCAAAGTAAACTTCAGCCGAAATTTCCGTATCTCCTCCTGCGTAATCCATAATCAGCCCATTATCCTCGCCGATATCCGCAACAGATGGATTTGAACTCTTCCATTTTACTGTCGCCTTTGACATATCCATATATGTTTTGTCACTGAGAAGAATTGCAACAGATGCATTACCTGACGGATCTACCGTTATAGTTTCTTTCATCGGAACTGATTCTCCCGTTCCGAAGGTGAGGTTAAAATCGCCTACATAGATATAACTCCCCCACGTTACACCTTCGGGCGCAGTTGCCAATGTGTCGCCGGTAAACGAAATGGTATACCATCCCGGCTCTGTGATCGTTATGCCGTGAATGTACGAGGTTTTGGAAGTCTTACCTTCATCAGCGCCTGACGGATAGCACAAGTAACTTCCCACTTGTTTTCCGAGTGTGTTTTTCTTATATGCAAATTTGACTTCATTCACTTTACCAAGCCATACTGCTGCACTTGTGCCGTTAATTGCAAGAGCATGCGTCATTTCCATAGTATAGTTTCCCGCCATAGGAATGTATACATCGAAGCCAACGGCAGCAATATTATGCAATCTGAGTCCGTTGCTGTTTATTGCCAGATTTCCTCCAGGTGCAGTCGACGAAGTTCCGCTTTTTCCGCTCAGTCCGTGGAATTTATAAAAGCCGTTTGTATACGTCTCATCAAGCACCGAAAGAAATCCCGAAGTCTCATTGGCAATCGCATCACTGACGGGTGTGTATTTTATCTTGACACCCGCGTTTGCAACCTTGAACACCTGCGAGGTGGTGAGCTTTCCTCCGCCCTCAAGAGAGAGCGTTGCGGTAACTGTTGCATCTCCCTCATCGCCTCCGGTGATGGTACCATCCTGCGTAACCGTTGCATTACCGATCACAGTATATGTAACCTTATCGCTGTAATCCGCAAGCGAACTGTCACTCATAACTGCCTTTACAGTCATTTTAGCTGTGCCGCCGTTCGGCGCTACGGCATTTTTCTCCGCTTCGGAAACAAGTGCCATTGGAACACTACCCTTACCTCCGTCAAGAGTAATGCTTCGAAATCCCATATAACGGTTAGCATATGTACCGTTGCCCTGTTCCTTATCCGTTGCAGCTATTGCAATGATGTAATTGCCTTTATCAAAATATTTTTCTCCCAAAGCCACATATGCAGAACCGTAGTTCTTTACCGGAATATCTTTATTGCAGAAGCGAAAAACATCTCCCTGACGGTAAACTTTATCTTTTTCGTTCCATTCACTCTGCATCATGGAGAGCAGGCTGCTGTCCGATGTTGTTGCAGGGAAAATAAACATCTGTGCAACAGCACCGTAACTTCCACACTGCATGTATTCAAGTGTTATATCATAATTTCCTGCTTCCGGAACATAAATTTCATAAGCAATATAAGAATCCTTCGCGTTATTGCCGGTTAAATTTTCAGCATTGACCAGCGTGGTATTTGTGCTGTAATGGACATACGATGTGCTTTGCTTGGTTGTATAATCCGCAACTGACTGTATCGCCGCAGTACGTCCATGCCCCGCTGCTCTGAACTTCCAGAATCCGTAAGATGTGTTATAATCGGTCACGGTCTTGGTATTAACATCTACCGCCACACCATCAAAATTCGTAAAGTCATACTTTACCGTAATTCCCGAGCCACCCTCTGCCGGCGCGGCATATGCGGGAATGAGCGATATAAGCATAACCATTGCCAAAATCAATGATAAAAATCTTTTCATTTTATGTCTCCTTTCCGGATGCCTGTTTTATATAAAATCTTCAATGAAATATGCCCGCGTATCTGCAAAGTTTCCCTGTCTGTCACGCACAGAAAAACGCAGATAAGTCTGTCGCTCGCGGAAGGGGAAGCTTGCCTCGGCGACTGTCTTTCCTTCTTCGGCAAACACTCCTCCTGCACCTCTTGCAGAAGAATTCATCGTGATTGCCACGGCATCGGAACATTTTATATGCACCATTTCGTTCTCAACATACAGCTCATATATCTCAGGGCCTGATGAAGCATAGAAATTTCCGTCAAAGAGCGCATCCGTTATCGCTGTATATGTAAGCTCCGGTGCTTTTATCATCACATACCCGCCGCCAACAGCAGCCGGCTTGTGCATATCGTCTGCGGCTACGGCAAATATCTTCTTGCCCGAGCGCAGCATATCGTCATAAATCGTTGGAACATATGCCGGATATCCGCCCAAAAGCACCTCCGTGTTCATTATCTCCATTGCATGCATTCCGTCATACTTCGTATATGCCTCATAGTTTTCAAACGACCACGTAGGATGATTGTAAGTAACAAAAAAGCCTTGTTCTCTGCCCTTTTTCATCATTGCGTTGATGCACTCCGGCGAATATTCCCTTACAAAGAACGGCTCATTCTCATCATAGCAAACATCCTTTGCATACTGTGGAGCATTTCCTGTAAGCGCATACGCCGGATTCCAGCACGGCTGATTAACAACCTCCGGAGAACGCGCCACGAAACAAACATGGCACGTTTTCGGAGTGGGATACGTAACGCCCGGCTTTGCCGCACGGTTAAAATTCGCCTCGAATCCGGAAAGGGCTATAAAGCTCTCGTCTGTAAGGTCGTGGTGAGGAATAAGCACATCGTGGTCAGTATATGCAACCACCGAATAGCCGTGAGCTTTATACTTCTCCTTCACCTGTTCAGGTGTGAGCACTCCATCACTCACTGTTGAATGACAATGCAGATTCGCTTTATAAAAATTACCGGTTTCAGGCAATAAATATTTCCTCATCTTTGTTTTCCTCTTTATTTTACTCTGTCATACGCGCTTGTGTAAACCGCCAAAAGCTCTTCAAGGTGCATATCGTTGTATAATGTTTTAACGAACTCATCCCATTTCGAAAGCGGCTCCTGACCGAGAAGGAATTTGGAAACCATTTCGGAAGTGTGTGTAGAAAGCGCTGCTTCATACTGTTCCTTAACGTCATATTCCTCTTCACTGAAGGAAAGCCACAACGTCGGGTTGACCTTTGGCATTGTGTGCTCAAGAACCATATCGCGCGTTTCCGCAAGGTCTGCAGACTCAAAGGCAAGAACCGCCTCCGGATCCATTCTTGTGAATGTTCCGTGAGTTCCAAAGCCGTAAAGCGTGTTTGCCTGAGTTCCGTTCTCATCGGTGATGTACTGCTTTTTGCCGTCTATCACCTCAAAGGTCTCTCCCTCTTTGCCCCATGAAACGAGCTCGACAGCTTCGTCGGAATAGAACCAGTCCACAAACTTTGCAGCATTTGCAATTCTGCTTTCAACTCTGTTGTTCGGAATCTTGATACCATTCGGGTCAAGGTTGAACTTTGCCACCATCGGAAGTCCCTCTTCGGTTGCAACCGGCGGAACCATTGCGTGAAGATCAAATTCCGGATTATTGCTTCTTCCGATACTGTTGAAGAAGTCTATTCTCGTCTGATACTCCGGCATAATAAAGCCGCGGTCTGTTGTAACAAGCTCCTGCCACGAAACGCTGTTTATTGTCATAAAGTCAGACGGCATAAGCTTTTCGTCTATCAGCTTCTTATAAAACTTGATGTTTTCAAGCATTATGTCTTCTGACATACCGTATGACCATTTTTCCGCATTGTAATCATAGTACATGCCCGGCTGCCAATATGGTTTCCATGAAGATCCCGTAACTGCCATAACGTTCATTCCTCCGCGAACACTGAACGGATAGGAATCCGGATATAGCTCTTTAAGCTGCTTGCATACCTCATAAAGCTCATCAAAGGTTGTAGGAACTGCAATGCCGTGCTTGTCGAAAATATCTTTGCGGTAAAGCCATGCGCGTACGTTCTGGCTGATCTCACGACCTACGACCGGAGAATAATAAACCTTCCCGTCATGAGCAAGGCGAATTCCGACGAGATTATCATATTCCTCTTCCGACAAAGAATCCACCCACGCGTTGTAATTTGGCATATATTCCTTCATATCGTCAAAAGCAATCATTGCTCCTGAGTGTATGTATTTATCATCTCCGGGCTTATGTGTTCCATAGAAAATGTCCGGAAGAGTTTCCGGTGCTGCAAACATAAGCGGAATCTTTGTTGCACCCTCAGATGACGGATAAGCAACTATATCAAGCGTTGCACCGCAAGCCTCTTCGATATACTCCCATATTTTCCAGTCCTCCCGGTACGGCCAGCTTGCGTGAGAACCGATTACGATCTGAATAACATCATCACGCGTAAGCGGATCTGCGTTTGCCACACTTCCGTTTCCGGTACCTGTTCCACACGCGCAAAGCGTGAGAATCATAATTCCCGCAAGAATGATTGATACTGCTTTTTTCATAGTGATGTACCTCCATTTATTAATATTGTTTTACATCTTGTTTATATTATAATATTGCGAATATCATAATTTCAGCAAAACCGTACATCGAAATAAGAATTTACATATGTAATTTGTGGGAATGAAAAACGGAGAGGTCTCCCTCTCCGTCCGTGAATTTTATTCTGCACAGCTTGCGCAATACGATGAAACGATACCCGAATGTTCAATCAGAAATCTTTCTTATTCAGACATGTCATTCGTTTTTTCGGCAGGCATATCCTATGCAAGTTCAATAAGTTGGCAAAAATCATCTATATAATGATCAGAAATCTTTTCTATTTCGTCGGTATATTCCTCCGAGGATTTATCATAAACCCCGCAAACCTTCATCCCGGCGATTGCCGCTGTTTTGTCTGCATTATAATTATCGTCAAGAAAGATTATTTCACCAACCGGCTTTCCGATTTTTTCTGCTGCCATTTTGTAAATTTCCGGATCAGCCTTTGTTGTTTTAAAATCATCGCAAGACCATACATTTGTAAAAACATCAAATATTCCAAGCCTTTTCAGGCACACATCAAGAACAGAATGTGGACTTGCAGTCAAAACATTAAGATTTGCCCCTTGCTCCTTTAACTTTCTCAGAGTTTCAACAACATTTTTCTTCGCCGGGATGTTATATGCGTATTCATCATAGATATACCTGTTCATAAGAGCGATAATCTCATCTACCGGCATTTTTATCCCAAGCCGTTCCTTGAAATATTTAGCCGTGCCTTCATATCCCAGCGGCGTGATAATCTTTATAATATCACTTCCATACTTTATATTGTTTTCATCCAATATTTTTAACATGGTAGAAACAAAAGCAGGCATAGAGTCTACCAATGTTCCGTCAAAATCAAATAAATATGTTGTATACTTCATTTTTCCTCTTTCCTTGCGTTTGGTTGTAATAATATCAATTATACTACCGGAATATACGCTTTGTCAATTCAGCCTTGCAAAAACGTGTCGGAGAGGAATATCCCTCTCCGACCGAAATAGTTTTAGTCTGCGTAAATCACGCGGTATGTACCGTTGTCGTTGTAAATGAGGTAGCCGCGGCCAGTTGTGTATTCGTCCGCCGTTGCGCTGAACTGACCGTGTGTGAAATCATTTCTCTGTGAATTCATCTTCTCTTCGCAGTTATCTATCGTGATATTTGCATTGTTACCAAAGATAATACCGACCTCAACAACGTCTGCTGTTCCCTTATCGTACTCAATCATATATGAGTTACTTTTCGACTTATCAAGCATTATCTTTGCGCCATTGTTGCCGGTTGGCTTTGTTGTAATGCTTGTGGTATCCCAAAGATAGAAGCTGTATGATGTTCCGTAATCTACAAGCTTATCATCACGATACCAGTAAACATTTTCACTTGACGTGCACGTTACCTTTGCATCGTAGATATACTTGCCGCCTTCAACGAACATTGAAACGCCCGCCGGAACCGAAACGTTATAAGTTGTCGTTTCAGCCGTATACTGCGCTACTTTGCGTGCGATGTTATCATCGCTCTGACCGAGCACCCACTCTGCAAATTCATATCCCGTAAGTTCAGGAGCTGCCGGAGCCTCTGCAGTTGCCGGAAGAGTTGTAATATAATGCTTGTTCCAGCCGTAGTATTCAACAACATCGTCGCCTGCTGTTGTATCATCACTGTATACTGCAGAAAGCATTGTGTGCGTCATTGCAACAAACTCATACTCTGGGATGTTGGAAACAAGGCGTCCGCTGTCTGCACTGCCGCGAACCCAACCGCGGAAGGTCTTTGTTGTATCAGAAGTATCAGCAACAACCTTGACTGTATCACCTCTGTTAAGGCTGAGCAATGAAAGGTCTGTGTATGCTTTTTCTTCGTTATTTACATATACGGAGCTTACGCCGTCTGCTGCAAACGAAACTGTCTGTCCTGCCGGCTTGTCAATAACTGTAACTTCGCGGGTAATGTTTTCTGTTTCTCCTCCATATGTTACCGTTGCAGAAAGAGTTGCTTTTCCTGCGCCAACTGCAGTTGCTGTATTACCCTCAAGCTTTACTACACCTTCGTTCGAACTTGTAACAGCAGAGATGGTTGCAGCTTCTCCCGCAGGATTCCCGTCGGAAAGGTATTTGATAGCCTCGGCAGTTGTTGTTCCGCCAACCTCAAGCTTATCCGCACCAAGCTTAATCATCGCCGGCATGGGAGCGGGCTCGCCGCCCTCACCGCTGATAAGAGTGAAATCACCAATGTATATATCATTTCCCCAAGTTACTCCGTCAGGAGCAGTCGCACCTTCGTCCATCGTAAAGGAAATAACATACCATCCCGGCTCATCAATTTTAATACCTGTAATGTAGGATGTCGCCGTTGTATTACTTGATGCATAACAAGCATAACTACCTGCTTTGTTTCCAAGGTCGTCTCGCTTATTATAAACCAAAGATACCTTGCCGTCTTTCCCTATGTATACCGCAGCCATTTTTCCTGCTGCTGTGCAAAGATGTTTCATTTCCATAGTGTAAAATCCGGATTCCGGAACATACGCTTCAAAAGCTAAAGTGGATTCGCCACGCATACCAATAACAGCATCAGAACGATCTCTCAAATGGCCATCCGTCTGACTCGGATTTGTCGCGCTTGTTGTTCCCATCCCGTAATACCGATAAAAGTTATTTGCATTATCTTTAGTCAACGCGGTGAGATATCCATCCGACTTCTTAGCGAGAGCATCAGTTCCGACATTATAAGCAATCGAAATGCCGGTTTTTTTTACCGATATCTCTTTGGAACTTTCAACACTCACGCCATTCGCTTCTGCTTTTGCGGTAATAGTTACCGGCTTTACACCATAAGATAAAGCTGTAACTTTTCCTGTTTCATCAACCGAAGCAACTTTCGTATCGTTGCTTTCATAAGTAATAATGTCGGTAACTTCGTCAAGGTTACTCATATATACTTTCGATGTCATCTGAGCCGTTATATCATCTGTGTCAAGATCTAATTCTGTTTTACTAATCTCTGTTGCTATTGACATTGGAACAGTGTTTTCTGCATTAGAACCGTCCCCATCAAGAACGATATTCTTAAACCCCATCCAGCAGTTGGGATAGGTACCATTCGCTTGTCCTTTATCTACCGCCGCGAAAGCAATAATATAATTACCCTTATCAAAATATTTTTCGCCTAATTCTACAGTTGCAGAGGCATATTTGTTCTTAGCAATCGCTTTATCGCAAAACGAAAAGATTTCCCCTTGTCTATATGTCTTTTCCAAATTTTCTTGTTCATTCACCATTGTATCGTAGAAAACATTATCCGACATCGATGCTGGGAATATGTACACCTGCGTACTCGCACCATAAGTCCCTGATTTTACAAATTTTAATTCAAGTTCATACTTACCTGATTTTGGAACATTTATTTCATATGCTATATAAAAATCTTTAAGATTTTTGTTATTATCACCGGGAGTTTCGTTATCTACGGTATTATTAGTACTATATTTTACATAATTCACAGTTTGTTCTGTTTCTTCAAAACTTAGTATTTCTGCCACACGACTATTCCCTGCCGCTCTAAACTTCCAGAATCCGTAAGATGTGTTATAATTGGTCACAGTCTTGGTATTAACATCTACCGCCGCACCTTCAAACTTCGTGAAATCATACTTCACGGTAATGCCTGAGTATTCCTGCGCTGTCTCCCCCTCAGTTCCATCAGCGAACACCGATGGCACAAGGCTTATAATAAGTGCCAGCGCGAGGATAATTGATAAAACCTTTTTCATTTCCATTCCTCCAATTTTGTCTTTAATAAAGTTTGCGTTAAGGCCGGCTTGGTGTTGCCAGTGCAACACCGAAGGGGATATCCCCTTTGGAAACCTTTTCTATATCCGTTTTTATTACGAATATATTACGCTATGGCATTATTATATATCCTACACTGCGCAATTTTAGCAAAACTGTACACGCAAAAGAAAAATTTTTTTACCTTTCTTTATCTGTTGACAAAAGGAAATAAGTAGTGATATATTATACTTACGGAATCAAAACGAAAAGGATGTGAGCAAATGGAGAACAATATGCCTCAAAAGACCGAACGTATTATCTCAACCTCGGTTACTATGTTTCTAGGCAAAAAATCGTCCGTTGCTCTTTCCCGCGTTACGCATATAATTCCCGAGCATACCACCCCGAGATATACGGACTATCCCGCAATCTGGCTGTGCCTTAAAGGAAAAATAATCTTCCATACAGAAGTTGGAGATTTCCCATGCACCCCCGGTCGCGTCGTAATCATCCCGCCGGGCACTATGTATTATCCCGAGATTTTCGACGAAGAATATCTCTTCTACCGGGTATATACTGAATATAATGCCTACCAAAACGTCGACCATGCGGCATATATAAATTCCATAACGCATCTGCTTCTTCCTCCTTTTTCTCATGAGCTTGGCTTTGTACCGACACGGATGGTCGCGCTTTCTCCGGCTTCTTTTAAAGAGGCAAAAAATCTTTTCGAGGCTCCGTCTTTGAAAAATATTGAAAAATTTTTCACTCTGCCGGAGTTTACGCTCACCTCCGAGCAAAAAAAGGCAGCTCTTTCCCTTGTTCCAAGCCGACTTTTACCAATGCTGCGTGCAATGACGTATGTTCAGGAGAACTATCCGCTGAAAATCACCGCGGAGGACCTTATAGAAATAAGCGGGCTTTGCCGCACAAATCTTTTTTCAGTCTTCAGAAAATATCTCGGAATATCCCACGCCGTCTACCACGTTATGATACGTGTTGCGCGTGCACAGTTTGCAATTAGTAACACGCAATATTCCCTTCAATATATCTCCGATATGTGCGGATTTGCAACGCTTTCGCATATGAGCAAATGCTATAAGAAATACAAAGGCTACTTGCCAAAGGTTGACCGCGCAATGATGAAGGAATACAGAAAAAGATACCCCTTCATCCACATATCACACAATTATTTTTTCAACGAATAGCATTAAACAGAGCAACGGGAAATGATCCGTTGCTCTGTTTGTTATCTCATCAAGCTGCGTGTTTTTATCTCTTCAAAATGCACTTTTGATGCTCCGTAATGGCAATACGGTGCATATAGCCTCTTCACAGTCTCTAAGCGTCCTAATGGAACAGGGTTATTTCTTCTTGTATTTTGTTTTTCTTCCGCTACCATCCTGATAGAGTAATCCATCAGCAACCATACGCTTCAGAATACGATTTGCAGTTGCCTGACTGACATCCAAAAGAACATCAACATCACTGCGGACGATGTGACCATTAGCTTCAACGAAAGACAAAATCCGTTTTTCGTTGTTTTTCGGCGTATCAGGCGCATTTGTTTCCTTTGTAACAGCGTTTCGGTTGGGAAGCGTAATCTTAAACGCATTACCGGTAACTTCAATTTCAGGCTCCAGACCACTTCCTGAGTACGCTTTAATAATCTTTGGCATACCGGTGCCATAAGCCTCAATAAGCTTTAAGCGGTAGAATACCGCAGCCAGTTTGGGATTTCTGCAAACAGAAAGGCCTAACAGAATATCATCCAGAGAAATACCGTCCGGCAAACCTCCCACAGACACAAATTCAATGCGGTCATCATATACACTGATCAGGGTGCTGGCACTGAAGGAGTAATCTCTGTGAACAAGAGAATTAAGCAATGCTTCACGCAGTGCTTCCTCGGGATAGTCACGAACATCGTTGCGGTATAGTCCCTCAAAAGTTGCTCGTGTCCGATTCCTTAAATCTAAATAAGCATACATTTCCTCCATTTGTTGGAACAGCGATCCACCAAATTCCCGCCTGTCCTGGAAATCACTCTTATCAGTACCGGAAAATGTAGCTGCCTTGATAGTGCTGCTGCACTGGTCGGACAAAAGCATAGCAGCATTGGAATATATACCATCATGGGACAACAATCCTAAAGTCTGCATCCTGGTTTCATCAAAAGGAACATTTCTCTTGGAGAACTGTGCAGTTGCAGTCTTAAAAGTAAGATTTTGCTCCAACGATCTCATATTCTCAAAGCAATCTCCATCTGTTTCCTTGATCATTTTTCGAATGGCCGTGTCAGTAGCCGGGTCAGTGGATGTCCCGTTGCGAACATACACGCCTCCTGGATTGAGTCCCTTACTGCCAAGATAGTACGGACGGTCAGTGCCCCTCTGAACGGTCACGGCAACAATCTGCTCCCCATCAATTTCCAGCGTTTCATATCGAACAAACATAGTAATATCGGGCTTGATGGAATCTCGAACCATATTATTTATTTGTAATGTCACATGGTCAGCATTCTTAACACCTGTAATCTGTCCGTCATCGTGAACACCAATATACATCGTGCCTCCTTTTGTATTTGCGAAAGCAATGACTTCCCTGCAAATGTCACTGACAACCTCAGATTTTAGTTCGACCAATTCACTTTCAATAAAAATCATAAAGCACCTCCATTTCAGCTTATCATCATTATAATCATTCTTGTCATTCTTGTCAACTTCTAATCATGAAATGAAAAGTAAACATTCTGTGACATTGATGCACTTTTTAGAAATCACAGCGCTCGGAAGCAAGAAAAGAAAATGATATCAGCAAAACAGAACGACGGATTTTCCCCGTCGTTCTCATTTTATCTCATAAGCTTTCTTGTTTTTATCTCTTCAAAATGCACTTTTGATGCTCCGTAGTGACAGTACGGTGCATAGTACGGACTGTTTTTCTCGTTGCCGTCCTCTTTGTAATATGCACTGCAAAGACCGCAATGGTCGCAACCGCCGGAAATAAAGAGGTTCTTTTCAATGGCGTATTTATATGCTATTGCCGATTCTTCCTCTGTAAGCGTGTGATGGCTCGTTTCAATGCCGTTTATGCCCATTTCTACAAGCGCATCAAGGCAGAAAATCTGCATATGCGGGTGGGCAATAACCGCAACACCGCCTGCATCACGGATAAGCTTTATTATCTCATGCTCAGGCTTGTACGGAAACGGTTCCACGGCATCCTTCATATACTGCCCAAATATGTTCTTGCCAAGAAACTCAAAATCATCGGGTTCTACAATACCCTTTGCAACAAGAGCCGCCTTTGTCTGCGAACCTGAAATCCACGGCTTGCCTGCTTTAAGGTTATATTCAACAATTTCTTCCCATTCAATCCCGCGCAATCGCCCTGCTTTTATCGCATTGTCAACAAGCTGGTGCGTCATCTCCGTTTTCCGCTTGCAGACATATGCAAGATATTCCTTCATCGGCGGATATTCGGGGTCAAAATCAAGCCCTACGATATGAAACTGCGAAATAACGTGAGAATCAGGTAACCCTTGCGGCTGATTTTTAAGTAATTCTGACGGAGTGTTAAGTTCCACGCCGACAACCGTCTCTATCCCAAGCTTTTCGCACTCTGCCGCAAGCTCAGCGCATCCCGAAGCGGTATCGTGGTCGGTAAGCACAACCGCGCCGTAGCCTTCTTTTTTCGTGACATGTGCAAGCTCTGTCGGAGAATATCTTCCGTCGGAATGGTTGGAATGGGTATGTAAATTCGCGTACATTTTCATAAAACATCCAGCTTTCTTTTTTGTTTTTATCAATTATACAGCCGAATTTTCTTATTTTCAGCAAAATCGTTCATATTGCAAAAAAGTTTATCTTTGTTTTGAAGCCGGATATCCTGAAACAACCTGACAGAAAGGATTGCAGCAAAATGCATTTCGCCGCAATCCCTCTTACTAATTCTGTATTTTTTCTCTTTTTCTGAAAAACGAAAGCTTCGTTTCCGACACCACAATTGCAAGGAAAATCATCACAAAGCCGCAAATCATACGCACAGTGAAATCCTCGCGCCCCATAAATGCCGAAAACGCAGTGCCAAAGACGGATTCAAGGCTTAACAGCAGTGCCGCCGCAGATGGCGATGTGTATTTTTGTCCGAAGTTTTGCAAAAGCAGTGCTGCCGCGGTACAGAACAGGCAGAGATATATGACTGCCGGAAGAACGTCCGCTCCCACCGCTTGCGGCGCGCCGTCGGTGATAAGGCTGGTAATCCAGAAGCAAACCGCCGCAGCTGCAAACTGCAATATTGTTATAACGATTGGGTCACGCCCATCGCCAAATTTTGAAACGGCAACCATATGGCATGCAAAGAAAAAACCGCCCACAAGCGTAAGAAAATCGCCCTTTCCTATCGTGAAATCACCGTTTAGTGAGATAAGCCCTATTCCCGCAATACACATCACTGCCGCTATAAGGTTGAACCTATCCGGCCGCGCTCCCTTTGCCGCCCATGCAAGAAACGGAACAAGAACGCAATAAAACGCCGTAAGAAATGCGTTTTTGCCGGGCGTTGTGTCCATTATCCCGTATGTCTGGAATATGTAAGCAAGATACAGAAACACGCCGATAATTGCGCCCTGCAAAATCATTTTACCGTCCACTGCGCATAGCCGTTTCCTGAAAATAACCGACAAAAGAATGAATGCACCGGTAAAACGCAACGCCATAAGGTAGTTTGGTGAAATGAGGTCTACCGCGTCCTTGATTATCACAAATGATGTTCCCCAAAAAAGCGTTGCAAGGACGATGGCAGCGCGTGCAAGGGTTCCGATATGTTTCATAATCTGCTCCTTATCAGTGTTAAATCAGCACTATAAATTATAATCATTTGAGCGCACGGTGTCAAGTGCCGCGCGCTCGGGTTCCGCTATCTTTTTTCGTACATATCAAGCATATCGGTTATTCCGTCGTCCTCGTCGGAAAAACCGCTCATCGCCGGCATAACCTTACCTATTCCGGTGCATTCCGTTGCAGACGCGACCGAGGTTATGTCAAATATCGTATCGTCGCACGGCTCCGGCTCCTCCGGCGGTATGAAATTTTTGTTCTTTTTTTCGTTTTTATCCATAGCAAAAACACTCCCTTCGGGATTATCTTTCCCGAAGGGAGTGGGTTTTATCCTGTTGCTTTTACGATAACGGAAATGCCGGATTTTATAAGCTCATCATATAGTTATAGCAGGCTTTAATAAAAATCAACAAGTTTTTGACGCAACCACATACCATTATATTACCGACAAATCATCAATCTCAACCGTAGGCAGCTTTATCTCCTCATCCTCGATAAACATAAGCATATAAATCGGATAATAAACCAGATTGCCCTTAACCTCAACATTATAATTTGATAACACAAATGCTTCCTCTATAGAATAATTGGAAATTTCCATAATATTGTTGAGTGCGGAATGGCGCTGATAATTCTTGCCGCTTTTTACTTCGATAGGAAGCACTTTGCCCTTATACTCAATAACAAAATCAAGCTCACCAAACTTCTTGCTGTTGTAATAATACAGCTTGAACCCGTGTGCCTTGAGTTCCTGTGCAACTACGTTTTCATACAATGCACCGTTGTTAATATCCTGATTTTCAGAAAGCAACTGCATTTTTGTTGCTCTTCCGTATAGGGTAGTCAGCATTCCTGCATCTGAAAGAAACAGCTTGAAAAGACTGCTCTTTTCATTAAGCAATAACGGAATTGTCGGTTCCGAAACATTATAAACAGGAAGTGCCACACCTGCACTTGCAAGCCAAATGAAATTGTCTTCGCTTCTCGAATAGCGAAGTCCTTTTTTTATATCTGCAAAATTGAAACGTTTGTTGCTGTCGTTAAGCTCGGCAGGGATTAAGTCGTAAATCTGCGTAAGATAAGGCTTCTTTTTCTCTGACTCATAACGAGTAAAATCCTTTTTGTACTGTACCACAATATCGTTGTGTTCGGCAATTACATCCTCAAGATTTCTTGTTTCACGGAATTTATCCACAGCCGACGGCATACCACCTACATTCAGGTACATATTAAAAATCTGCATCATACGCTCGTGAACCGCATCATTTACCGGCTTTCGTTCTGCAAAACAGTTGTATAGAGCAGTGCGTAGGTCATTGGTGAAATTATAAAGCTGAAGAAATTCCTCAAAATCAAGAGGATACATAGTAAGGGTGGTTAAGTAGCCAACCGGTGCAGATTTGATGTTTTTAAGTTCTACTCCGAGAAGTGAACCGCTGAACACATAGCGGAAGGATCCCTCTTCTACCCAGAATTTAATTTTGGTTGTCAGTTCTTTGAACTCCTGTATTTCGTCAAAGAAAAGAAACGTCTTACCCTTTACAAAAGGCTTATCGGCAAAAAGGGACAGATTTGCAATCATATCGTCTACAGTTTCGCTTTTTGCAAGCAAGTCTACAAGTGCAGGAGTTTTTAAAAGGTTGAATTCTACGTATTCACATTTCTCATCCTGCAACACCTTGCGGACAATATAGGTCTTACCAACTTGTCTTGCTCCGTCAATAAGCAAAGCTTTGTTACTGTTATTTATCCATTCGCTGATTTTTTTCTCTATTTTTCTGTGAAGCATATGGTTACCCCTCCGTTTCTAAATGCATTATAACACGCATCTGTCATTTACGCAATAGTTTTTGCAAACATTTTGACATTTATTCCGATAGAATCACCTGATGTATGACATTTATTCTCGTTTGCGCACAAACAAATCACCCGAGATTAAAAAAGCTAATTGGCTTTTTTATCTCGGGTATTTTTCTCACAACAGTGCCGAGGTTATGTCAAATATCGTATCGTCGCACGGTTCCGGCTCCTCCGGCGGTATGAAATTTTTGTTCTTTTTTTCGTTTTTATCCATAGCAAAAACACTCCCTTCGGGATTATCTTTCCCGAAGGGAGTGGGTTTTATTATCGGATTATTGTTTTTTCCTGTTTCCGGATATGGAATCTGGAGTCCTCTTGACAATCGCCGCTTCGGCGTAAGCGGTGTAGACGGAAAATTGAAAATTATTTTATATAATCCAATATCCGCTTAATAAGCACCGCAACTTCGGCTCTTGTGGTGTAATCCGTCGGTGCAATGAAATTGTTTTTTCCGTTGACAAGACCTGCACCTATGAGCGCGGTGACGGCTTCCTTTGCGTAATCCGCAACAGCGGTGAAATCACCATATTGCGGTTCGTAGTGAACGCCGAGCCCTACATTGAGTTGCTGTAACGCACGGTAAACTATTACCATCATATCCTGACGGGTAATGTTATTACGCGGAGCATAGCGGTTTTCGCCAATACCGCCGACAATACCGCTATTTCTTGCTATTGCAAGCTCGGGCGCGAAGTAGTCGGAAGCAGCTACATCTGCAAAGTTCTCTGTGTTATCCGAAGTCAGCTTGAACGCACGGACAAGAAGCAGTGCAAAGTCTGCGCGGGTTATGTTTGAAGCCGGTGAGAACGTTGTTTCTGATGTTCCGCGAATTATGCCATCAGAAGCAAGGGCATTTATTGCGTCCGATGCCCAAGCGTGGTTACCGAGGTCTGTGAAACGGATATTATCCGTTTCACACGACGCGTCGGGTGCGTTTTCGTTATCCTTCTCATCGGATTGGGTGGTATCCTCATCGTTCGGGACATCCGTATCGTCGGAAGTAGAATTTCCGTTATCCGGTGCGGCACCGCCGCCACCACCTCCGCCGGCGGAACCACCGGAGATTCCCGTAGACGGTGTTTCCTCATTTCCGTTTTTACCTCCGGTGGTCGAGCCGTAGACAGTTATGGCAACATCCATCGCCGCTTCTCCCGCTCCGTCATATGCATAAAACCTTACAATATGCTTGCCTACCTGTGATGAATCCGGTCTCCACACAAAGGAACCTGTCGTTTCATCAAGGCTCGCACCTCTCGGAAGATCGGCAGCATATGTAATTTCGCTTTTCCCCGAACCTTCCGCAGTTACGTTGAAACTTAATCTGTTTTCTGCGGAAACAGATTTATCCCCTGTTTCACTGAATGTCGGAGTGTTATCAACCATCGTTGTCAGAGGAATTCTGAACGTGTCACCGCTTGCAATATTATAAGTTGTTTCTCCATCAACTGTAGAACGCGCAAGCGAAACATCTCCGATGTCAAGAACTGCATTCCCTGCTTCATCGCAGGTAGCACTCTCTATCCTGTACACGCCGTTCTGCGCTCCGTCGTTGTTTATATAGACATACTTTCCGGCAAGCTCTTCCGCGCGAATTGGCGCTTCCAATGTTGCGGAAATCGTGTTTTGAGCAATATATCCTTTTGTAAAATCTGTTACAACTCCGGACACTGATGCCTTCCCTGAAATATCTGCAATAATATCGCCGTCGTGCACATAGCTGTATACAACATTTCCGTTTTCGTCACACATATGCACACCTACGAAACCGCGGAAAGTAAAGCTGTTGTCAACCGTATATGTAACCGTATTGTCCGTTGCATACACGATATAGTCCATACGCCCGTTTGCGTTTCTTACAAGCACGGCGCGCGCAACATCATCGCTTGTTTCTGTGCCGTCACCTGTAACCGGAACAGCCTCAATTGATACGATCTTTGAAGCGTCCTTATAAGGCTCAATAACCGAGGTAAAGAGCGAATCAAGATTTTCGCCCTTGCGGCGTACAAGGAGATACTCAAAGTGAGAAATTCCTGCATTGAGATTTTTCTTTACTCTCGGAACCATACCCTCTGCTATCGCAATCTCTGTAAGCTCAAAGTCATTCAGCATTGTAAGCTTAAGCCCGAGATTCTGCTTTGTTTTAAGCGTATTATGATAATCCTTCACCTTGAAATCTGCCGTAAATCCGCCTGACGGGTTTTCAACACGCCGAACATTTTCAAGCCAAGAGAAGCCGTTATCATATGCGGCAGATTCATCTCCCCATTTGACATTCTCTCCCGCATAAGTTCCACTTTCCTGAGCAATAAGCGTTTCTCCGGGAAGCGTTACTTCTTCAGACTGCGAGTGGAAGCTGTAAATATGGTCATCTCCACCCTTGACACGGAAGAAATCAACACCGTAGGACTCATTTTCCGAAAGTTTTATCATAACAACCGTTCTGCGGTATATATCAGTCTGATCATAAGCCTCCGATGCATCAGCATCCATAAGCTTGACCATTCCGCCGTCATCAAAGTGGAGCGGGTCTGCCGCCACATTCAAGCTTTTCTGTTTTTTGGTATCAACAACCACCGTATTGTGACTTATCGTGTTGTTGACCCACATATTGCGGTTTCTGTTATTTCCGGTGTCCTCGGGATATCCGAGATCCGGAGCAACGTTAAGTCCGAATGCCTCAACACCGAGGTTAAGGGCATCATGATGGCTGTGGCTCGTTCCTGCTCCGCCGTAGTATATCCAGAAATCCCTCTGCGTGTTGGTATTCGCACCCGATGTTGCAATTGCATCATCATAAAGCTTTCCGTCGCGCAAAACCGCGAGGCCGTACCCTGTTAAATTTACGGTCTTTCCAAAATCATATTCGCCGTAGGTGCTGATTATATTCCGAATATTCTCCTGCACTTTTTCCGGATTCTTTGTGAATATATCCGCATGCATACCGTCGGTTGAATTTCCGTTTGCGAAATACGCAAGCTGACCGAGCTCTGTATCTCCTGTGCGTATATATTCCTTCAGCATATTTTCAGCTGTAAAATTCGTCGCAAGCGCAGCAGCAGAAGCTGCATCTCCGATTTGCGGCGCGGTATTGGATGTCATTATAACATCGCCCTGCGCCTTCATCATCTTTAAGAATCTCGGATTTGCGTATATGTTTGCTTCCGTATATCCGTCATATCCATAGAGATATTCTGCAAATTCAAGAGTTCTTGACACGCCGAGACTGTTATATTCCGGCGAAGACTCATCTGCATGACCGTCACGGTCAACATTTCCGTAAATATACCGGTTAACATCCCCTCCCGTGTTTTTGCCTACGGTTTTTACACCATCCTGCATAATCCAGTCTATCCATTCCTTTGTTTCCGGCCTGGAATCAAGAACAACTGCCGCAGCAGCAAGCGCCGCCTGATGCATTCCGAAGTTACCGTAAATATCTGCCGTTTTGCATCCTTCGAAAATTGCACGAAGAATTCCATCCTCACAATTTCCTCTGATAAGCGAAGCATCAGTCTTCGGGTTTTCGAGGTTGTATTTTTCTGCCTTTTCCGAAAGGAAGCTTATAACCGACTCTTCCTCCATCATCGGCCAGAATGCATCGTATGAAAGAGCCATCGAACGCGCAAGGTCTGTTTCCCAGATGCGTCCGATTGTTTTGCCTTCATCCGACAAACCGTGAGAGTTTGCATACTGGCGATGCGTTCCGCGTGCTCTCCCGTACTGCACAAGCGAATATTCGGGATAAACATCTGCCACTCTGTCAATTATAATTGCCCCGAGGCGTCCGTACTTCTCATCTCCGGTGTAGAGATAAGCGTCACGAATCGCCGCAAGCTTTCCGCCAACGATACTTGCCGGATACTGCATCATCGTCGGTCCCATCCATATTGCACAGTGATTGTAGAATGCGATATACGTATGGCATTCTTCAACCCCGTTGTCATATGTTCTTCCTGTTACATATCCGAAGCCGTCATCAACTCCCCATCCGAGAGTTGTTTCTCCCCCGGTGAACTTAACACCTTCGGGGTGATTTTCTCCGCCGATTTCCGGATATAGAATATTTACAAGATAACCGTCCTCGCCTTCCGCAACAAGCTCTGCATTTTTCTCATGCGCAAGCTTGTGAGAAAAGTTTCCGTTTTCATCAATACCAAGCTTATAGAAGCTTTCGAAATCGTTTGACGGGAAAAGACGCTTGCAATCCGGACACTGAATTTTCCACGGACGCGTAACTGCGTTCACGGTGAACGGCATCTGGCTGTACTTCTGCCGCAGATTAACTCCGCAATAACGGCAGTTATACATTTCCGGGTCATCTACATATCCTACTGCCATCGCGCGCGGAATCCCCTCCTGCGGAATAAGCTCCCAAAGAAGGTCTTCCTTACCGAGAAGCCCATCAGCAATCCGGACTGCCGTTTCTTTCTGACTTTTTGCCCATGAATATTTGTTTGCGTTTTCAACTGCGTTTGCGCGCTTTTCTTCTGTGTAATACGTCGGGCCGCGCTTCGCGGTTCCGACATGGACGGTGAGCTCTGTCTTCCATGTTGTTCCGAGGCTTGTTACCGCAACTCCGACAACACCTCTTCCCAGTGCTTTACCTGTTATTATTCCGTCATCGGAAACATCAATTATATCCAGCGTGTTATTAATATATCTAACCTCTGCATTTGGAAGGTTAATCTCTTCACCGTCACGCTTTGCCTTATAGCTGACTGTTGTCGTCTCCCCTACCTGCATTCCGCTTTTTGCAGAATACGCATTGAGCGATACACCGTCTGTACCGTCGAGGATGACATAGCCGAAATACATACAAAAGGCACCCTTGCGCTCTTTCACCTCAAATGTAAGAACATACTCTCCCGCCTTCGGAATTTCAACATCAAAGGTTGTATTTCTTGAAAGCACTGTTGTGGAATCGGCGTAATAATCTATCTCTCCGAGCAAAAACGCTTCGCTTCTCCACAATTCTTCGTCAAGCTCTGCAGGAGCAAGATAAAGATTTCCGATACAACCGTAAACATATCCTCCGTGATTAAGAGTAAGTGCCAGCTTGCCGATATCGTCTTCCGTCGCCTTGAACTTTATGGAGAACCACTGTCCCGCCGCCCCTGTCTGCGCCTGAATTCCATACGTCAGGCTATTCCGGAGAGTTGTTACTGCAACACCGTTAAGGCTATCGTGATTTCCCGCAAATTCCCATACATCACCGGTATCGGTATACTTTATGGGACGGATATCGCTCCCTTCATATGCCCATTGACCAAGTGTAAAATCTATCTTGCGCGAGATGCCTGTAAACGGCAACCCATCTCCTCCTGCAACCTTTATCACGACAGAAGCTGTTTTTGTCACATCTCCAATAACAACTGTTGCGCTGATTGTTGCAAAGCCCGGAGAGACCGGTGTGATATTTCCGTTTTCGTCTACCTCTGCAATTCCATCATCTGAACTTTCAAATGTAATTGTTGCACTTGAAAAGTCTGCATCCGTTGCATCGGTATATTTTCCCGAGATGGAAAGCTCTGCTGTCTCTCCGCTGTTCAGAACAGACTTCGTCGCCTTTAACGAAATACTGTCAAGGACAAGAGGTCTTGAATCAAGAGTAAATGCCGATGGATTCATAAGATACCCCGTAGAGTCCTGATGCTTTGTCCCCGCATGCTTAAAAGTAATTACATAATCGCCTGACACTTCAATCTCTACATTGCCGAAAGGTTGGCGTTTACCCGTCGCAAATGCCGCGTCCTTTTCATAATAGTCAACTGTACCGAGCTTATACTTTGCATCACAGCGTGAGCTTTCCGGAACAGAAGCCGGAGCAAGGTAAACATCGCCTATGCCTCCGGATTTATGCGTTGCATAATCAAAAACAGCTCTGTATTCACCCGCGTATATTCCCTTAAGCGTAACGGAAAGCCACTGCCCGGTTGCATCCCCCGGAGTTACATTAAGACATCCGGTAAGTGTTCTTGCCCGAACAATGTTCGGAGTTCCGTTATTTTCATACAAAGCCTTGAGCGTGCTTTCCATATTGCAGTATTTCCAGTTGCGTCCCGTTTTTTCATACGTATCAAGCGTCGGAACACCTACATTGAACTGTGAGTTTCCCGAAACATAACCGAAATCAAATTCATACAAATCCTGCGGAAAAATCTCCTCCGGCTGTTCCGGCACTGCAGGTACAATCTCCTGAAGTTCAAACCGTGCAGGAGTTATATTCGCCGCATGTGTTCCGATCCTGAATGTGAGAACATATTCGCCATCCGTTGTTGTGACCGGCTCAAAGGTAACGGTTCCTTCAGTATTTGCCGCAACCCCGCGCTGATTCACGTTTCCGAGCTTATACTCGGCCGCGAGGTGGTTGCTTGCAGAAAGAGGCGCAAGGAACACCTCCATATCTATTGAAGATGCACCGTTATTATAGTATGTAAGCTTTGGCGTATACTCTGAAAGCTCCGGCACGCTGATCTTAAGCTGTGTATACATTCCAACAGCCGTTGCCTGCACCTGAAAGCCGTAAGTCATTGTTCTGTTATACACATAGCTTGTCTGATACAGTGCAGCAAGGTCATCGCTCATCCCATAGTACATCCACTTACCGGAAGAGGTTGTCTTATCATATGAATCTATTGTCGGCACGCCGACAATCCCGCCTGTCGCCGTACTTTTGAAATCATATGTATACGTTATCGGATTTTCCACGGCAGAAACCTCTGCCTGTATTACAGGGAAAAGCGACGCAAGCATACACATTGTAAGCAAAAGAGATAATAACCTTTTCACTCTGTTTCCTCCTTTTTCACGTTAAGCCGAGGGGAGTTTACCCCTCGGCGTGCACCCGGAATATTTTGCGCATCAGTTGGTATACATAACGCGCGTTTCGCCCTCCGGATTTTTAAATACGACATATCCGCGAGCTATCGTTTCGCCATCTGTCGATGCCTGTGCAACGAACTGTCCGCTGCCTGTTTTTTCGCTTGCTTTTGAATTAAAGTTTATTATTGTAGGCGTTCCGCTCTTTGCAAAAAGTATTCCAGCCTCAATCTTTACGTAACCTGCAGGTACGGTATAACCAAGGAAGTAATTTTCCCCGATTACATCAAGCGCTACCGTCGGCTGTGCTCTCTTCGCTCCCTCGCAAATTTCCGTGAGAGTAATGTTTCCATAAACCCGGAAGGTAAAGCTTTTGTCATAGCTTACAATGTCATCACCCAGCATCCAGTAGGAGAAATTGTTGTCAGAAGACGTAACGGTTACGAAATCACCGTAATTTCCGCTTGCTGCAATTGTCCCGCCGACAGTTACATCGTATGTTTCATCGGATGCTTTATAAAGGGCAACTGCACGGGTAAGCTTTGTTATTACTGCATTGTCCTCAACGCTCCACTTGTCAAACACAAAGCCTGCAATCGACGGCTGCGCAATTTTTATCTCGCCGAATGTCTTTTCTTTTTCAACGGTCTTACTGTCGATAAGGCTTCCGTTTTCATTGTAGAAATAAACCGGAACTTCCGTATCGCTCTCCGCAGGAATTTTGTCAAACACCGCGATGATACCTGTATTTGTGTTTATCGTGAAATCTTCTGTTGCATTTGAAGAAAGCCATGTTCCCGCCGCGTTTCTCCAGTAAGCAAAGACATATCCGTCATCAGGAGTTGCCGTTGCGTTGATGCTTTTCCCTATTTCAATATCTTCTACCACGTCATAATCGCCAGCAACAGAAACACGTCCACCCTTTTCTGCCTGAACGGTAAAGCTTGCTTTCTCATCCGCTTCAGTTCCCGCCGCAGCATCAGGCTCGGTTTCTGTGAGCCTAAGCTTTGCGGGGTTCATTTGGTAACCGGAGGAACCTGAGTTTTTGGTGCCGTTGTGCTTAAAGGTAATAACATAATCACCGTCTGCCGTAAGAGTGGTCTTCAAAAGCTTCGCTGTATGCTCTTTTGTATGAGCTCCATCTGCTTCATAGTAATCAATGGTTCCTATTTTATATTCGCCATTCGTTCTTGAATTTTCGGAAACAGACGCAGGTGCAAGATAAATATCTCCTATACCACCCTGTGCTACTGTAGTAAAGGTATAATCAATATCATATGTTCCCGCACTGATGTTTTCAAGAGTAAGAGAAAACCAATGTCCTGAGCTGTCAGTCGGAACAATGTTAAGGCATTTTGCAAGCGTTCTTTCAAGGTTTGTATTTCCTTTTGACGAGCTGACTATATCACAATATTTCCAGTTACGGGATGTTTTTGCATATGTGTCAAGTGTCGAAATCGCAACGCCTACCGTTGCAAGGGCAAAGTTAAATGCATATTCTTCTTTTACCGGCTTAATTTCCTTTGTATCCTCTTCGGAAAGAACGAGGGAGCCCAAAAGAAGGTTGTGTCCCGTGCCGAGCGAAGCGTTTTCAAAAGTAATAATATATTCAGTATCTGTGGCGTTGGTCATAAAACCTTCAAGTGTTACCGTGTCTCCGGTAGAACTCTTTTCCCTGGCATTAAACACACCCTTGAGATACTCATTCGCTTTTGGGTTTGCAGCACTTTTCGGCGCTATATAAACCTTCATCTTTTCGGACATTGAATTTTGCAGATACGTAAGCTTTGGTGTGAAATATGCATTAGCTTTCGGCACTTTTACCAGAAGCTGTGCATACTGACCTGTGGTTTTGAACTGAATATTCATTCTTGCGGGCGAATAGTGGTTTATTTCAAACGCACGGGAATCTTCCGCCTGAACAGCTGCAAATCCTTCGCTCATCCCGTAATATGTCCAGTATCC
>JAFQVE010000436.1 GCA_017408185.1 Oscillospiraceae bacterium
AAAACAAATTGCAGAAGACGAAATCATTGATATCCTCAACCACTCGTCTGCATCACAGGTAAGAATAATTGCAGATATTGTAAAGGCAACAAAAACCGCGCTTGATAAGCACAGCTAATCCCCACCCTCATTCCGCGTATTATTTCCGTATTTTTGCAGAAACTAACAAAAAATCTCGGAGGTTGTTTGCAAATGGCGGATAACAGTGAAAACAAAAAGGAAACGCGCGAGGATATAATCGAAACCGGTGGGGTTGTAACGAAAAGCCGTTTTGGAAATATCCATTGCATAACGATAATAGGTCAGATTGAAGGACACACCGTGCTCGGAAGCGATACAAAGACGACAAAGTACGAGCATATATGCCCGACGCTTGCCGCAGTTGAGGAAAATGATGATATTGACGGGCTTCTCATTATGCTCAACACCGTCGGCGGAGATATTGAGGCAGGGCTTGCCATTGCAGAGCTTATTGCGGGCATGACAAAGCCTACGGCATCTCTTATCCTTGGAGGGGGACATTCAATCGGCGTACCGCTTGCCGTTGCGGCAAAGCATTCTATAATTGCGGAGACCGCGGCCATCACCATTCATCCCGTGCGCATGAGCGGCGTTGTGGTAGGCGCACCGCAGACCTTTAACTATTTTGAACGCGTTCAGGATCGGATTACAGGCTTCGTTGAGCGAAACTCGAATATGTCGGCAGAGAAATTCCGGGAATATATGTTAAAGGTTGGCGAGCTTGCAACGGATGTCGGGACGGTCATTTACGGAAAAGAAGCGGTGGAAATAGGTCTTATCGACCGCGTCGGAACGCTTGCGGATGCCCTTTCGTTTTTGCATAAAGAAATCAAAGCGAAGAAAAATAAAAAATCCTCTTGAAAAATGCGGAGTATAGATATATAATAAGTATATCAATATGCGAAAGGATGATACGGTCATGGCAAAGATTACAAAGGACACCATTATCGGTGATATTCTTGATATCGACGTTACCTGCGCTCCTTACTTTTTTGAGATAGGAATGCACTGCCTCGGCTGCCCGTCTGCAAGAGGAGAAACTCTTGAGCAGGCTTGCGCAGTTCACGGCGTAGACGTTGACGCACTTCTTGAGAAGCTTAACAACCATCTCGAAGGCAAGTAAAATTTTTGAGAATATGCGCGTCGCATGACGCGCACTTTTCATATATCGGGAAAGGAGAAAGGTGCATTGGAAAAATCTATCGGTGCAAGGCTTTTGTGCGTGGCAGAGTCAATACCGCCGTGTGAAACGCTTGTTGACTGCGGCTGTGACCACGGATATGTTTCGATATATGCCGCGGCTCACGGCAAGGCGGAAAGGATAACTGCAAGCGACATAAACCGCGGTCCGCTTGATAATGCAGAGCGGGAGATTTTCTCGGCGGGACTTTCCGGAAAGATAAAAACCGTCCTGACAAATGGGCTTGACGGCATAGAACCGCACGACTGCGTGGTTATCGCAGGAATGGGCGGAGAGCTGATAGCAGATATCATTTCACGCGCACCGTGGACAAAGGGCGGGTGCACTCTCATTCTCCAACCGATGACGCGCTCGGAGGTTCTGCGCGAGTATCTCTACCGCGAGGGCTTTGAAATTAAGTCAGAGAAAATCGTCTCCGAGGGAAAGCATATATACTGCGTGATTGTTGCGACGTATGCAGAAAAAACGGATTATCTGCCGTATGAAAAATACATAAGCCGCGCAGGGCTTTCCGACCCACGGGCGCGGGAATATACGCAGAAGGTTCTCTCTCGTCTGCGGTTTGAGTTTGAGCGCAAATGCAGCTCCGGCGCATTTTCCGAAGAAGAAAAGAAAAGAGGCGAGCGGGATATACGCTCGCTTGATGAGGTGGTAAG
>JAFQVE010000437.1 GCA_017408185.1 Oscillospiraceae bacterium
ATAAGCAGACAAATTCAACTCAAAATAAAACAGCAGATGCTTATATAATTCCGGCAAGCTATGGTGTTGATTTAACAAAAGCAACTCTTCTATTTGATGATATTGATTTCCATAATGCTTCGGCCGGCATAGCGACAAAGAATACCAGCTTTGTTGCTGATTCGGCAGGTGAATATCTGTTTGTATTTCACGCTGATAAGCAGAGCACCTATGTTCGTCCCGCAAAACTTACGCTTTCGGAAAACAGCAATATCCCCGGTGACGTGGGCACAGTCGGTGGAATAAACGACGGCAAAACAAATGTTTACACTGAGGGCGACGAAATTGCTCTCACATATACCGCAAACAACAGCGTTGACGGAACAGAGCTTACTCCGGTGGTATCAGACGTAGAAAGCTTAGATGAATCGGTCATTACAATTGATGGTGACACAGCAACGGCAGTTGGCGCAGGAAATGCGACAATAACGGCGAATATAAACGGCTATCCGGCGAGCTGGGATGTAACGGTGCAGAGTAAAGATATTGTTGATGCATTCTCTGATGTAGACGCAAGTGGCAGCGTGCCTGTCGGAGAAAAAGCAAGTATCAACATTCTCACATATTCAACTGACGGAACGAAACAGACTTACGAAGATACTGTCAATGCAGAGTATAACAAGGCTACATCAATCACTGCACCTGACCTTGGAGAAGATTACCAATTTCTTTACTGGGCAAAGGGTGCAACGGATTCAAAGCAGATTATCCCGGGCGAGACATGCACGATTTACCCGACGGTTGAAACAACATACCTCATTGCAGTTTACGAGCCGACAGATGCTGCGGAAGGAAATAAAGTCGAGTTTTATAACTACAACGGTCAGCTTCTCGATTGTGAAATTGGGCAGGACGGCAAAATGCCGCCACTTCCGTATATGACCGGCTACGGCAAGGCAAAACACTGGGTACACTACGGAACGGATAAAACCTATGAAGCAGAGGTTGATGCATCCGCTTTTGCAACCGGAACCCACATCTTTGTAGCACAGTACAATGACCTCGAAGAAAACATCACCGTAACTGCAGAAAACTGCACAGTAAACGACAAAAGCTCCGCAACAGTAAAATTCGGTGATAAAGTAACCTGCACTGCAAACGGCGAAGGCACCTTCAAGTGGTGGACAAAGACCGTAAACGAAAAAACAGAAATCGTAGGCCTTGATACAACATATACCTTCAATGCATGGGAAACCTGTACGGTAGAGGCAGTTTACGGAGATAAAGCGCCGACCTACGTTGGAGACACAATGCGCATAATCCTTGATGAGCTTACCGTTGAGGGAACGACAAACAAGGCATATATGGCAGAGTTTGTCGGGCTTGACCGCGCAGTAGAAAAGGGCATTATGCTCGGAACTAAGAAAATCGCAATGTCAAGCAAGGATAACCAGTTCACCGTTATAAACGACACAGACGCAACTGATATAAAGGGCTACGCCATCCTCACTGACGGCACACTTATAACAGATAAATAAAATCAGCATATAACAAATATCTCCACCGCCATCGGCGGTGGAGATATTAATTATAAAACACAGCAGGGTTCGTCCAAATCCGGACGAACCCTGCTCCTCAAGTTATTCACATATCTGCGTCATCATCGCGCTTAAAAATCTCCAAGAGCTGATTCGGAGTAACAACAAACGGTTTTTGCGGAAAATGTTTAATGTTTCCCGTGACGAGATATGCGTCTTTATTCTGCTTTTCTAAAACCACCTCATAGAATGGAAGATCTTTCATATCCGGCAAGATTTCACCCGATGCATTGGGAAAGACGAAAATCCCGTTCTGTTCGATAGCAGACAATAAAATGTTTATTGAATCGTCTGAAAATTTAAACTTTTTGCGGTGCAGAACAGCGTTATATTCACCTATAATTTCTGTACTGTATAAGGGAACAATCTCTTCTGAAAATATTTTATCCACTACCTGAACTGTTGCAGCATCATTATGGCTTGAAAGCAGGGCGGAAACCAAAACATTTGTATCAATTACCGCATAGCATTTCATGTATTCATCTCCCCGTAGCGTGCATCATGAATTTCTGCATTTATTTCATCAAGAGTAAGATCCTGAACACCATTGTCTTTTGCTTGCTGGCGAAGGCTAAAGAAAGCTGTTCTTCCGTCTGATAAGCTTGCAGCTTTTGACGGAGATGCAATTTCAAAAGGAATTCTTCTTTCTCTCACAACTGCCTTTGCAAAGACATTAAATGCGGTGGTTGCATTCATTCCAAAGTCAGCACACAAAGTGTCAAACTGCCGCTTTAAACTTTCATCCATTCTTACACTGAATGTTGCTTGTGCCATATCAAGCACCTCCTTGTAATAATAGTATATACAATTTTGCTGTAAATGTCAATAAAATAAAACCTATAAGGTTTTATTTTATATAAAACGAAATAATCTTACAGAGTTATTTTGCCTGAATAAACAAAAAATATACATAAGATTAGAGAATTGTCAGCACGAAAAAGAGGGAGATTCTTCACTTCGTTCAGAATGACGCGGGGGCGTATCGGTATCGAAAAAGCCGCCTATAAAGCCAAGCGGCTAAGCGGATCTGAATTACGAGGAGGACAATCCTCTCCAGGGTGCAGGGTCGCAACCCTGCTCGTTTCAAGGGGATTTTCAAGGGGGAAATCGAAATCCCCCTTGAATTCGGTTTGCTTCTTTGGCGAAAACCAAAGAAGGCCCGCCCGGCAGGGCAAGCCTCCTTGCGTTTCTGCGCAAAGAAATAAAAAAATCACATATCTGCGTCATCATCGCGCTTGAAGGAGTTCAAAAGCGCCGCAAGCTGATGACGGTTTTCCATCTCGTCTGAATACGCACTGTCCCATTCACGGGCATAGCTTCGTATATCCGATGGAGAAGCACCAAGAAGCTTCATTGACAGACGGATAAAATGTCCGCTGTTTGCAAATCCGCACATATCCGAAATATCATTGATTGACATATCGGTGCGTCGCAAAAGCTTGAATGCATTTGCTATCCGCACATTCGTGAGATAATTGTGGGCGGTCTGCCCGACCGTTGTTTTGAATTTTGTTGTAAACGACCGTTCCGACATCATCGCCTGCTTGCTCGCCTTGGTAAGCGATACCTTTGATGCACTGCTTGTCATAATATAGTCAATAGAATTTTTTATGAGAAGAGAACGCTCCTTGGCTATTGTTATGTCGGTTTTGTCAAGCTTGATTCCGATTTCCTTTGCGCACAGCTCAAGAAGCTCTCCGATGTTTAAAAGAACCTTTTTCAACGGAAGAAGAATACCGGTATTTTTAGGAGATATAAGTTCTGCGCAAAGCTCGTCCGCGCGGTCCTTGTTCTTTCCGGAAAGGGAGACGAACGGATTAATCTGAAAGTCATCAAACGCAGAGAGATTATAGGTAAGAGGAAGATACGGAAGCTCCGCCTCGTCCAGGCTGTCGTTTGCGATTGAAACATATATGATCTCTGCGCTTTCAAAGTCTGTCATCGTTGTGTCCATAGAATGGATGGCATACGGCGTTACAATCGCGATAGAACCGGGATTCTGCATGCGCGTCTCTCCGTTTATCGTGTGGACATATGTTCCCGAAACGGTATACCATATCTGTGTGTAGTCATGCCAGTGAATATCGCTGATGTGAGGATGGGTAAGCATATGGATGCGTACCGGTGAGCTCTTAAATTGGCTGCCTTTTGCGGCAAGGCGCGGCATAAGGCTCGGGCTTATCGGTTTCATATAGTCCATAATACTTTTCCCTCCTTCGCGTATTAATCACTTTGTAATACATTTTAATATTATCATATTTCCGGGCGGTTTTCAAGCGATATTTTGCAAATGCCGGATTGTGTATCGTAAAGCGGGATTTTGCGCGTATAAATGCCGGATTGTGTAATGTTTTCCGGTTGACTCATATGTTGTAAATTGATAAAATTATAGCATAGAGATTTATACCTTTTGTTAACAAATCACAAGGAGGAAAAAGATGAAAAGGTTTTTATCAATTCTTTTGGTAGTTGTAATAACAATGTCGATTGTGCCGACGGTTTTTTCTGTCGGTGAGGAGGAAAATATGATGTATTCTGACATTACGGAAAAGTACTGGGCATATGAGAACATACAAGAATGTACCGAAAAAGGCTGGCTTGAAGGCTATCCCGACGGAAGCTTTGCACCGGAGCGGGGAATGACGCGCGCTGAAGCGGTAAAAACCGTTCTTTCCTTTGCCGGGCGCAAACCGGCAAAAACAGGAAATACATATAAGGATGTTGAGCAGAATGCATGGTATGCACCTTATGTGTATGCGGCAGAAGCTTTTCTTCCGGTTGCGTGGAAAGTAAGCCGTCGTATTGATCCGGAAAAAGCTATAACCCGTGAAGAATTAGTGTATATGATAGTATATGCTATGGGGTATGACAGCGAGCTTAAGCTTGCAAACGAACAGCTGATTGGTAATGCGTTTGCAGACAGCGATGCTGTTTCCGAAATAATGAATCCGCTGTTCTCGCTTGCTGTTGCAAAAGAAATCATTTCGGGTTATGGCGACAACACGGTAAGACCGCAGGAAAAGGTAACCCGCGCACAAATGGCTGCAATGCTCTGCAGAACTGCCGATATCCCCGGGAAACACGCTCTGCGTGATGCTTTCTGTGAAAAGTTCAATGTTGTGGAAACGAACGTAATGGGAACAGAAAACGGACTTCTCTTGAAAACGAAGCGAGATTATTTCACGATTGAAACAACTGTTCCGTCTGACGGATATTATGAAATAGCAATGGGATATGAGCACGACAGTTATGAACTCCCGTTTCAGATAAGGGTTACGTATCCTGACGGAAGAGCGAGATTGGATAATTACAGTGTATTTCCCGCTAAAGAAGA
>JAFQVE010000438.1 GCA_017408185.1 Oscillospiraceae bacterium
CTCAATGCCTTTTTCTTCATAATGTTGTGAACCATCAAGTTCAATAACAATTTTAGCCGATGCAATATAGAAATCAACGATATAATTGCCAATCACCTTTTGTCGATTAACAGTTATAGGTAAAGTTTTCAGAAAATCATACCAAAGATGTCTTTCTTCTTTGGTCATATTCTTTCTTAATGATTTTGCATTACCTGTTAATTTCGAATTATTAGTCTTGTTCATTTCCACCTCATCCGAGTTGCTTCGCAACCCACCTTCCCCTCAAGGGGAAGGCTTTTTGTCCCTTGTATATCAAAGTTTAGAATTAGTGAACGATTTAGATGCCACGCTTTTGGGCGATATACTCACTTCGTTCGGTTGCGATATGATATAAATTCCTTTATCCCGTCCCGAAGGGACCTATCGCATTACGAAGTAATATATCGCACCGCAAGGTATATCGCAAATTCCGTCAGGAATTTATATCGCTGATTTCATCTTCGATGAAATCATTATACCACAAATGCTTTTTCTGTTCAATGAAAAACACAGAGGAAATGCAACAACATTTTCTCTGTGTTCTGGAATTAAAGATTTGCAAGAAACTCGCCAAGCCTTGCAGCAATTATCTTATGCCCCGCGTCGTTCGGGTGAAGCCCGTCCGGAACAAATTTTTCCGCAATCACCGGCACTCTCGGCTGAAGCCCCGAAATTTTGAACATATCACAGACGGGAAGCGAATAATATACCGCCTTGCGGAATTCATGACTTGAACAATGCACCTGCGGGGCTTAGATTTGACAAGAATCATTTATTGTGATATAATAAAAAAACTTAGGGAAACCTAAGTCGGAGGCTACCACATACGGGTAGGCGGTGAGGGCTGAGAACGCCTGAACCTCTACCGTTTTTTACCGGCAGATTTTCGCCAACTCTTCACAATTGCTCTTGAAAATACATAAAGTATTCTCTACAACCAATTGTTTGATTCGTCAAAAATCTGCTCTGTAAAAAATGCTTGCACATTCGGACGAGATATCTTTGCGGAATTTCAGGAGCAGAGGAAGCAACAAGGCTTACGCCTTGTAATGACGATAAACCTGAAAGAACCAAAGAGAGCCGTCCAAATGCGGCAGGTGTTCAAGCGTTCGCAGCCCCATCTCGCCCTCTGAATGGAGGGATGCATATGTACATAACGTTACAGGATCTATTACAATATACTGTTGCAATTACATCCATTGTGACGATTGTCATCATGAGCATAAAAAGAAACTAACCGCCGAGCCTGCAAAGCGTGCGGTTAATTTCTTTTTAACTAATCATTTTGAGGGCTGAACCGTCTGCCGGTAGCCTCTTTGTATTTTTATTGTACCCCACTTTTCCGTTTTTGTCAAGCGAAAAAAAGAGGGCTCGCGTTTGCACGCGCCTTCGGCTACGCTCAGGATGACATGGGAGCTCGGTGCGCTCCGTGAATCGACAGCGAGCTTGGCAGAAATCTGGCACAAAATTGGCAGAAACTTGGCACCCCAAAAAATAAATTCAATGCTATAATACTTCTCGTAACCTGAAAAGCGGTTTACAGCCGCGGATTTGAACGCTGAAGTGCGCGTCTGCGAACAAATACCGATGGTGAAACGCTGAAGTTCTGTGCCGGCGGAGAGTTCGCCGGATGAGAAGTCCGTCGCTTTTACGTGCGCAAAAGACAGACGGCCTCACGGAATGCAACAGAAAGCTGCAGATAATACCGGCACAGAATGAAGGCGCAAAAAACAATCATTTAAAAACGAGAGGATTTATACAATGTACAAAAAAATAAAACTTAATACACAGCACCTGTCAACATTGGTCAGCCTCCCCGAAAAAGGAGCGTTGACACCATGAGCGACAGAATTATAAAAAGAAGCGTCAGCAAAACCGGCAAGCTTCTTCCCATAGGCAGGACGGGAGAAAATATGTTCCGCACAGTTGCGATTGACACTTCCGGCTGGGCGTTGGAAGACGCAGAATGCAGAGTTATCTATTCCCGCCCCGACGGACTAACTTATCCGGTTGAAATAACTTGCGAAGATAGTTGCGTTATATGGACGCCAACCGCCTATGACCTTGAAATCAGCGGCAACGGTCAGGTTGAGGTTCGTGCATACCTCGGCGACTCCATAGGAAAGTCTGCAACTTTTAAAGTTAGAATCGAGGAGTCAATGCACGCCATCGAGACCGAGCCGGGCATTGCCCGCCCCGATTGGGTGGATGATATTATAGACAAGGTTGTAATTTCCGATATGACGCAGACCGAGACTTCAACGGAGAGCGGCGGCATAAACGTCTTTACCGTAACGCTCACGAACGGCGAAAGTGCCGCATTTGAGGTCCGCAACGGAGCGAAGGGAGACAAAGGCGATACAGGCGAAAAGGGTGATACAGGAAACACCGGCGCAGACGGATATACTCCGCAGCGCGGCGTGGACTACTGGACGGAAGAGGACAAAGCGGAGACAATCACCGCCGTGCTTGAAGAAGCAGAAAGCAGTATGGATACGAAGCTTGAAAGCTATGTAAATAAATCAGACTTTTCTGCGACTAAA
>JAFQVE010000439.1 GCA_017408185.1 Oscillospiraceae bacterium
AAAAATAAACTAACAGAAGCACTCTGCACAGAAAGTCTGAGGAGATTACATATCGGCAGGGCTTGATGCGTTTGGCATCCTTCCGTTTGTAGGAGAAGTAGCCGACACCGCAAAGCTTGCAAGAGCGGGGATGAATGTAGCTGATGTGGCTCACGATGCAGGAAAGGTCATTGATGCCGTTAAAACGGTCGATGCAGCTGATGATGTTGTAGATGTGGTAAGGTGTGCGTTTTTGGCTTTTACCGGACACAAATATTTTAGTTTACAAAAGTTTTCTTTTATGGTAAAATATAATTAGTCACGCAACTTAATATTTTTTATTCCAACTATGAAATATAAGTGTGTATTTTTGTTTCGGCAAAAATGCACGCTCCGTTTCACATGCTTATATTCATCGTTGGAACTTGTTCCCGCATGCTTAGAGTATTCTGGAATTCGTTGCGTGACTGCACATGGAGCTGTATTTTTCGGTGCGTGGCTTCCGTGTGAGGTCACGCACTTTTTTATTACACAACAAGGTACATTCGACAAATTAAGTTTGTTCACGGAGGAAAAAGAAATGACAACATGTGCGCTCATGGGTGATTTCAATACGGGGAAAGATTGCGTTCCTGCAATTAAAAACTTTATCAGATCCGCTATACGTTGGGATAAAGTTGATACCTTCGTTATCTATGGTTATGGGGAATTTGCTCTTATTGTCGCCGATGAACTTGCAAAGGCAAAATCCGAATATCCGCATATAAAATGTAAAATACTGCTATCGTTTTGGGAGGACTGTTCCCTTTTTGATAAATTCAGACCTGGATTTGAAATTCTTTTCTTTCGTGAGCTCGCCTTTGAAACTGAAAAATTTGCAATCGCGGCATGCCACCGCATGATACTGTGCTTTTCCGACATCATAGGAATATATAACTACAATCTATTTCCATTTCGTGATATTGATATGAGCAGTAAAAAAATTTATGACCTCACGCTGGAACCTATCCCTCCGACAGAGGAAATGATAAAAAGCATTTCGCAGATATGATAAAGCACCTCTATGTGCAACGCACAAAGAGGTGTTTTTCCTACTTTTCGCGGTTATTCTGCTGCAGCCTGGATCGTAAGGACTTCGCGGGAGGTGCGGATGACCTCAGCAGTGTCGATGAGGAGATCTGTCTCACCGTTGATTTCCTTTACAAATTCTCCGAGCCCCGTTGCATCGTACTTTTTAAGCGGGACAGGAGCAAAGCCGTCACTTCCGTCAAGAGCAACGCAAAGCTGTGCACCGGTATCGGAGTCGATGCCGGCATGTGCCGCCTTGAGCTTGTATTCAACAACGCCGCGTGTGCCCCAGACCGTTGTTCTCCAGTATGTTTCAAGGTTAAATCCGCAGCTTGCCGGAGCGGCATAAGATACGTCACCCGTAAAGCCTGCGCCGTTTTCGAGCTCGACCATAAACTGCCCGCAGTCGCGGAAGGATTTTACCTCTGTAGCAAAGTGGTTCCAAGTACGTGCGCCGTGAACCCTCTTAAGTCCGTAGCCCGTAAGGAAACGGACAAAGTCAACAGCGTGGATTGCAATGTCGTTAATCGTGCCGCCGTGCTTGCCGTCCTCAAAGTACCACATCGGACGAGTGCCGTACTGAAGCGGATGCTGACCGGTGATGTTGATTGTGCCGACTTCACCAAGAGTGCCGTCAGCAATCATCTCACGGATATTTCTCATACCTGCAGAAAATCTCATTGTGAGATAACAACCGACCTTAAGGTTCTTTTCCTTTGAAAGCTTTTCGATTTCATCAAGCTCAGAAAGAGAAGTGCAGACAGGCTTATCAGCGTATACGTGCTTACCTGCCTTAAGTGCGGCAATAGCCTCACCACCACGCTCGCCGTAGCAACCGCCAAGGCAGATTGCATCGACGCGCTCATCGTTTAAAACATCCTCGAGCGTTGCATAGTTAAACTCAAGTCCAAGACCGTCTGCAAGAGCGCGACCGGTTTCAGTATCTTCCCACGCACCGAGAACGGTTATGTTCGGGTCTGCCATAGCCTCTTCATAAATTGCACCTGTGTGGCGGTGCTTAAATCCTACAAATGCTAAATTCATTTTTATTTCTCCTCTTTATTTAAGTGATTTGATTAT
>JAFQVE010000440.1 GCA_017408185.1 Oscillospiraceae bacterium
AAAGAGAACAATAAGCGGAAGGATAAACGTTACATAGAAGCGAATCCACCGCGGGAACTTCATTCCCTGCCCTGCGTTGACTTCATTCATAAAGTTATCCCAGCCCCAACCGTAACGCGTTACGCAGAAGAACAGATACACAAGCGAGCCGAGCGGAAGGAGATTGTTACTTACGATGAAATCCTCAATATCCATAATGTTTGAGCCGGCACCAAGCGGCTGGATACCACTCCATAAGTTAAAGCCAAGCGCACACGGAATTGAAAGAACCGTTATGAGAACGATATTGACGATAACCGCCTTTTTACGCGACCAGCCCCATAAATCCATACCGAAGGAAATTATGTTTTCAAATACCGCAATAACGGTAGAGAGCGCCGCAAAAGACATAAACACGAAGAAAAGGATACCCCAAATTCTTCCGCCGACCATTGCATTGAAGATATTCGGGAGAGTGATAAACACAAGGTTAGGTCCGCTTTCGGGGTTTACGCCGAATGAGAAGCACGCCGGGAAAATGATAAGACCGGAAAGCAGTGCAACAGATGTGTCAAGCGTAAGGATGCTTACAGATTCACCCATAAGTGAGCGGTTTTTGTCGATGTAGCTACCAAATATCGCCATTGATCCGATACCGATGCTGAGCGTGAAGAACGACTGTCCCATTGCAGCGGCAACAACATTTATTATTCCCGCTTCTGCCATTTTCCCGAAATCCGGCATCAGGTAAAACTTAAGACCTTCCGAAGCTCCCGGAAGAGTTACCGCGCGAATAACAAGGATAAGCATAATCACAAAAAGGCTGGACATCATCCACTTTGTAATTTTCTCAACGCCCTTTTGCAGTCCAAGACCGCAGACACCGAAGCCAATAGCTATTGCAACAATCATCCAGAAAATCATCGTGATTGGTTGGGATGTCATAGTTCCGAAAATCTGCTCAACGGCAGCGGGATCCTGACCGACGAACTCACCGCGGAGCATTTTAACGAAGTATGCAATCATCCACCCCGCAATGACGGTGTAAAACATCATAAGCAGGTAATTTCCCGCAACGGCAAGGTAGCTGAACCAATGCCACTTTGTTCCCGCGGGCTCAAGCTCATGGAACGAGCGCGCGGCACTTTTGCGGCTGGCACGGCCGACCGAAAACTCCATTGCCATAATCGGAAGACCGAGGATAACAAGGAACAGAAGATAGATAAGCACGAATGCCGCACCGCCGTACTGCCCTGTTATATACGGAAATCTCCACACATTACCGAGACCTATTGCACACCCGGCAGAAATAAGGATAAATCCGAGGCGTGATGAAAACTTTTCTCTTTCTTTCATAAAAAAACTCAACCTCCTTAAATTTCTTATATATAATAACATATTCTGAAGGAAAACGCAAGAAAATATAAAAAAATGTGTGGCATTTTCCATTTCCCCATTGACAAACAGGCAGTTATATTTTATTATATATAAGGTAAAATTTCAAAAGATTTGGAGACGTTTATTATGCTTAAAGCAGGACTTTGTTCGGTTACATTCAGAAATAAAACCCCACAGGAAATTGTCGAAATTTCCGCAAAAGCAGGACTCCATTCCATCGAATGGGGCAGCGATGTTCACGTTCCCGCAGGTGATGTGAACATCGCACGTGAAGTTAAAAAGATGACCGAGGATGCAGGACTTGAGGTTTCCTCCTACGGTTCTTACTTCCGTCTCGGCACAGGCACGGATATCGTTCCGTTCCTTGAGAGCGCAAAAGCACTGGGAACCGACGAGATAAGGGTGTGGGCAGGCGGAAGCCCGTCGGCATATCTTCTTCCCGACGCCCGTGAAGCTCTTATTCTTGAAGCAAAGGAGATAAGCCGAAAAGCCGCAGAATACGGCATCACTATTTCTACCGAATGCCACGCGCACACGATAACCGATTTCCCCGAAAGCCAGCTTTTCTATATGCTTGAGGTTAATGAGCCGAACTTCCGTACATACTGGCAGGCATTGCTTCAGGTTCCGGAAGATAAACAAATGCATTCACTTCGTACGATTTACGCTTCCGGAAAGCTTACAAATCTTCACGTATATTATTTCAAAACCTTTGCAACCGGACGAGAGCAGCTCCTTCTCTCAGAGGCAACCGACATCTGGGCAGAGCGTTTTTCAGTGTTTAAGGGTGATGACACCGTCCGCCACGCAATGCTCGAATTTGTCCGCGGCGGTTCTGACGAAAGCTTTATCGCAGACGCGAAAACACTTGTTGAGCTCATTAATCAGGCAAACGCATAACCCTTATACTTCCGAAGCCGAGGCAGGTTGACTGCTTCGGCTTTTTTGCATAATATTTTCTGCAATGCGCGCATATACATTTAAGGAAATCCCATACGAGGAGGACCTTCAAAATATGAGCGATACAATTTTTTTACCGGAAGGCGCGCTTATACATACAGAACAGAACTTAAAAAATATATCGTCGCAAAACGCCTTGCGCGACGCAATGGAAAACGAACTAATCGTAGAGGGCGAGGTTTTGCTGTGCGACTCTTCACACAATCTTACGGTTGATTTAAACGGACATATCGGAATAATTCCCCGAGCGGAAGCCGCGCTCGGAATTGAAGAAGGTATAACACGTGACATCGCCGTTATTTCAAGAGTTGGAAAACCGGTTGCGTGTATTATTCGCGGAATTGATAACGAAAACGGAAAAATAAGCCTTTATCTTTCAAGAGTCGCTGCTCAAAAAAAGGCTTTACGGCAGCTTATGACCAAAACGGTTTCCGGAGATATACTGCCCGCACGCGTAACGCATTTAGAGCCGTTTGGTGCCTTTGTTGACATAGGCTGCGGCAACATATCACTTATCGGTATTGAGGCAATATCCGTTTCGCGCATTTCGCATCCGTGCAACAGGTTTCGCGTCGGCGATGAAATTTTTTCTGTTGTGACCGGAATGGATTTTGACAAATCAAGAATTTTCCTGAGCCACAGAGAGCTTTTGGGCACATGGGAGGAAAATGCCGCACGCTTTGAAGTCGGGCAGACTATTCGCGGGATAGTGCGCGGAATTGAGGAATACGGCATATTTATAGAGCTCTCCCCTAACCTTTCGGGGCTTGCGGAATTCCGTCCTGATGTTAAAACAGGTGACTGCGTATCTGTTTTTATCAAAAGCATTCTTCCCGATAAAATGAAAATCAAACTCATCATCATTGATGTGTTCCGTGAGAAAACGGAACGCCTTATAACCCCCTCGGATTATTTTATCACAAGCGGACATATTGATGAATGGCGATACTCGCCGGAAAAGTGTACGCGAAAAGAGATTGTAAGTGCG
>JAFQVE010000441.1 GCA_017408185.1 Oscillospiraceae bacterium
ATCCACTTTAAAGTGGACGGTTATCGTGCCGTTATAGGACACGCGCACGCAGTAATTATGCAGCAAATGCTCCATGTCGTCATACAGATAATGGTCACCAGGAAGCATATCTTCCGCTTTAAAGCGTGCGTTGTCCGTTTCCTTATTCTTATATAAAGACAGCACTTGAGCGCTTGCAGAAACAGAGACTGTAAGCATAAGCATCACAGCCGTTGCAAGCGCCAAAATTTTAAATTTATTCGTGATTGTAGACAGTTTCACCTTATTTCACCTTCATTTGCATTTTACAAATACGCAAAAAACGCATATTCCCCTTCATGTTTTTTGCCTGAAACAGACTTTTTATCGTAATAATCTTATTACTAACTCCTCTATAGTAATAAGAATTATATCACACTTTTTTTGAAATATCAATAACTTTATCATTTTTTAATGATTGTAATAATTCTGTTATATACTATTATGAGTGAAGTTTAAAGGTGGTGCAAGAATGATAGGAGAGCGGTTGGCAGAAGTAAGAAAAGATCACGGCGAAACACAGGCGGATTTAGCAGAAAGCCTTGGGGTTTCGCTCTCAACAGTTCGGACATGGGAGCAGGAAAAGAACGCGCCGAGCCATGAAATGCTTGTTGTAATGTGCAAAAGATACAGAATCTCTTCGGATTATCTTCTTGGTCTCTCAGACGTGGATCCTGCATACGAACAGACAAAGCAAAGCACAGGCCTTACTCGGGAGGAATTATTAAAGCTTCGCGAATATGAAAGATTTCTCATATGGCAGAGAAAAGCAAAAAACGCACCGCGATAAAAGAATATCGCGGTGCGTTTTTGGACGTTTTTCTTCTTTTTATGTTGACTTTATTTTTTATTTATTGTAAAATAAATCCAAGAACACAGAAATGAGGTAATTACATATGTCAAAGCTTATTCTTTTTCAGGGTGATTCAATAACGGATGCAGGGCGTTCGCGTGAGCGCGACGATATGATGGGACGAGGATACGCAACAATGGTGGCAGGAAGCCTCGGCCTTGATTATCCGGAGCAGTATCGATTTTTAAACCGCGGAATATCCGGCAACAGAATTGTGGATGTTTATGCGCGTATGAAAGCAGATATACTCAACCTCAAGCCCGACTATATGAGCCTGCTTATCGGAGTTAACGATGTATGGCATAAGTTTTCGGCAGAAAACGGTGTTGCAACGGAGAAGTTTGAAAAAATATACACAATGCTTCTGGAAGAAATTATCGAAGAGCTTCCGGATATAAAGATTATGTTGCTTGAGCCGTTTCTTTTAAAAGCAAGCTCGACCGACGCAACGGAAACCCGCGGAGATATCTACGCCGAATTCCGCGCTGAGGTTGAAGAGAAAGCAGCAGCCGTTAAACGAATTGCAGATAAGCTTAATCTTCCGTTTATACCTCTTCAGGCAAAGCTTGATGCGGTATACAATCCGGAGATGCGTGATTACTGGCTTATCGACGGCGTTCACCCGAATGCCGCAGGGCATATGCTCATCACACGCGAATGGATAAATAAATTTGAAGAAATAAAATAAAGAATGTAAAAATCACCGGTGTTTGCGTCGCAAACACCGGTGATTCTTTATTCGTTATTCGTTCGTTGTATCTTCCGTCGGAGCGGGAGTTGCTTCCGGAGCAACGGTCTTCCCTTCCTTTTGCGCGCGTGCCGGAACGCTTTCACCGAAGATTGCATAAAACTCTTCCGCTTCCATCGTTTCGTGATCAAGAAGCGCCTTGGCAACCTCATGGAGCTTATCCATATTATCGTTGAGAATTTTCTCACAATGCTTGTATGCAGCATCGACAATTGCGCGGACTTCCTCATCAATCGCACCTGCGATTTCTTCGGAATATGCACGCTTTTCAGCAAAATCACGGCCAAGGAATACCTCCTGATTCTCGGAAGCATAGCTTATGGGACCGAGGCGATCGCTCATTCCGTATTTTGTTACCATATCCCGTGCAATTGATGATGCACGCTGAATATCATTTGATGCGCCCGTTGAGATATCCTCAAGCACAAGCTTTTCGGCAACACGTCCACCGAGAAGCGATACTATCTGCTCGTTCATATCAGTTTTCGATACGGAGTAAACATCCTCACGCGGGAGAGAAATTGTATATCCGTTCGCCATACCGCGCGGGATAATTGAGATATGATGTACCGGATCCTGCGTCGGAAGGAATTTCATAGCAATCGCGTGACCTGCCTCGTGATATGCAACAAGCTTATTTACATGCTCGCTTCTTACCCTGCTCTTCTTTGCCGGACCCGCAATTATCTTGAGCATGGAGTTTTCAATATCCTCCTGAGTCATACTCTTATCTCCGCGGCGTGCGGCAAGAAGCGCTGCCTCATTGAGAAGATTTTCAAGATCCGCCGGAGTAAAGCCGCTTGTAGAGCGGGCAACATTTTTGAGGTTTACGGAGCTGCCGAGCTTCTTGGACTTTGCGTGAATTTCAAGAACCTTTTCGCGATCATTCATATCCGGAAGACCGACATATACCTGACGGTCAAAGCGTCCCGGGCGCATAAGCGCGGGGTCAAGAATATCCGGTCGGTTTGTTGCCGCAATTATGATGACACCCTCGTTATTTCCGAAGCCGTCCATCTCGACAAGCAGCTGGTTAAGAGTCTGTTCACGCTCGTCGTGTCCGCCGCCGTAGCCTGCACCGCGGTGACGTCCGACAGCATCGATTTCATCAATAAAGATTATTGCCGGAGCAACCTTCTTTGCCTGCTCAAAAAGATCACGCACACGCGATGCACCGACACCGACATACAGCTCAACAAAATCGGAACCCGAAATTGACAGGAACGGAACTCCTGCCTCACCGGCAACCGCCTTTGCAATGTATGTTTTACCGGTTCCCGGAGGACCCACAAGGAGCACACCTTTAGGAATTCTTGCACCAATTTCGGTAAACCTTTTTGGATCTTTCAGGAAATCAACAATTTCCGCAAGCTCTGCCTTTTCTTCCTCTGCACCTGCAACGTCGGCGAAGGTGACCTTCTTCTTCTCATCACTTCCGAGCTTTGTGCGTGCCTTACCAAAGCGCATTGCCTTTCCCGCGCCGCCGTCAGCCTTATTATACATAAAGTACCACATAACACCTATGACGGCAAAGACAAGAATATACGGCAGGAACATCATCCACCACGGCGTTTCCGCTTCGGGGATACGGTCATCATCCGTAATAATTCCGCGAATGCGGTGTTCGCGCAGGAGCTCGCCCACATCCATACGGAAATCCGCACGGATCTGCGGGTCGGAAAGGTCAAATGAAATGGTCTTCTGCCCGGATTTGAGCGGGCGCTTAAGCTCCATTGTCAGAAGCCCTCCGTCAATTGTGTACTTTTCCACGTTCTGCGCTTCAAAATGACGGATAACATCGGCATATGTTATTTTTTCCGTCGGCGTTCCCTCAAAAAGGAGAGAAGCAACAGATACGAGTATCGCGATGATAAGCAAAAACAGCAATATATCGCGGGTGTTGTTCTTCTTCAACTGATGTCACATCCTTATCTATGATTTATTTTTCGTATACCGAGCGCTTAAGCACACCGACATACGGGAGATTTCTGTATTTTTCGTCGTAATCAAGACCGTAGCCAATAACAAATTCGTTTTCAATATCATAACCGATGTAATCGGCATTTATCTCTGCAATGCGTCGCTCCGGCTTATTGAGGAAAACGCAAACGGCGACAGATTTTGCCCCGCGGCGCTTGATTTCCGGAAGAAGATTCGAGAGCGTGACGCCGCTATCAAGAATATCCTCAACGATGATAACATCGCGCCCGTTGACGTCGCTGTCCATATCTTTTTTTATTTTGAGCTCGCCGGTTGTTTCCGAACCGCTGCCATAGCTGGATACCTGCATAAAGTCAATCGTACACGGAAAATCAAGCTCGCGCACAAGGTCAGCCGTAAAAATGAGCGAGCCTTTCAATATACATAATATAAGCGGATTTTTACCTTCATATGCACATTTGATCTGATTTGCCAGATATTTTACCTTTTCGGAAATCTCCTCTTTTGTAAAGAGGATTTTTTCAACATCATTTTTCATTTTCCCAACATCCCTTATTTATCTCTATAGCATATATTTCATCACCGTTTTGCGGGATATATCTCTCATCTGTACCGATGCCGTAAACAGCAACGGTTTTTTCACCATCCGCAATGACGGGGATTTTCTCACGCTGCGCCTTAGGAATTCTTTTTTCGATAAAAAGCTTCTTAAGGCTTTTGGTCGGTCTTTTGGGAAGCTTTATTTCATCTCCGACAGCTCTGCTTCTCAAAACCAGACCATCTTGTATTCTACCACACGAAATCAAAAAAGTATTTACGGAATTATTAATTTTTTCCGTTTTTACCGTTTTTTTCACAAAAACACGCAAACATCCGAAGTTAAGCTTTCCCTCACAGAGCTTTACAGCTGCGGCAGCCTCGCATTGTCCGGCTTTTTCGAAAACAAGATTTTCATACTCACGACGAGCACAAACTCCACCGGGCAAATGAATCATCCCCGACGGCACGGCACTTTCGCAAAGCGCGCGCAGCGCAGTGACGTGGCAATACTCAAGAACGTAATTCTCTTCGCCTGTTGCTTTTGACGCAAAGATTTCACACACTCTCCCGAAAAGAGCCGGATGCAGGCTGTAAAGCTTTTTCACATCACACCCGTTTTCATCTGCCACAACCCGCTCTGCCGCAAGGTGTGCTTCATTTTTCAAAAAATCTGCATCATCGCGCAGAATGCGCGATGAGCGCGAGGCGTTTTTGATTGCTCCGGCATTTATCTTCAGTATTTCAGGAATGATATTGTGGCGTATTTTGTTTCTTGTATACACGGTTTCAGCATTTGTCTTGTCCACACAAAATTCAATACCGTTACAAGCTGCATATTCCTCGATTTGCAGACGCGGGGTGAAGATAAGCGGACGGATGATATCCCCGCGCACAGGAGGTATTCCGCACATACCGTCTATCCCACCGCCACGCGAAAGGTTGAAGATTACCGTTTCGAGGTTATCGTTTGCGTTATGCGCCGTTGCAATTTTATCTGCACGAAGCTCTGTCTTTACGCGACGGAGAAAGCCGTACCTTACTTCCCTTGCGCAAAGCTCGGTCGACTGTCCGCTCTTTTGGGCGAGTGCTGTAATATCTATGCGCTCACAGACAAACGGTATACCGAGCTTTTCACACTTTTCCCGTACAAAGGCTTCGTCGTTATCTGCATCTTTTCCGCGAAGCATATGGTTTAAATGCGCTACAGATACACTTATTCCAAGCTCTTCTCTGCACTTTATAAGCACATCAAGCAACACGGAAGAATCCACGCCGCCGGAAAGAGCAACGAGCACGTGCTCCCCGCGGTGCAGCATATCACAGTCTTTTATTGTCTTTATAATATCAGTAAGCATGAGTGTTATCAATGGATGTAAACTTAGTGTACTTGCCATCCCAATGCAGGTCAATATCCCCCGTGCTTCCGTGACGGTTCTTTTCAATAAGAAGCTTTACCGTTTCCGGAGTTTCCGGGTTTTCACGATACAGAATCATAACTACGTCTGCGTCCTGCTCAATAGCGCCCGATTCACGAAGGTCGGAAAGACGCGGACGGCGCTCCTGTTTATCACTGCTTCGCGAAAGCTGGGAAAGGCAGAGAATAGGGACGTTTAAATCCTTCGCCATAATCTTGAGCGCACGCGAAATTGCAGCAACCTCATTGGCACGGCTGTCTGTTTTTATACCCGACTGAACAAGCTGGAGATAGTCAACTATAACAAGACCGATATCCTCATTAAGACGGCGGCATTTTGCCTTCATTTCATTTACGGTAACGCCCGTTGCGTCAGCAAGATATATCTTTGTTTTTGCAAGCGTTTCGGATGCGTGGGCAATTGCAACCCATTCGTCCTCATCGAGAAGACCGGTACGAAGCTTTCGTGAATCTATAAGCGCTTCACCGGCGATAAGACGCAAAGCAAGCTGTTCATTTGACATTTCAAGAGAAAACACAACAACCGCCTTACCGCACGATTTTGCGGCATTTGAACAAATGTTAAGTGCAAAGCTCGTTTTACCGACACCGGTGTTCGCAGCAAGGATTATAAAGTCTGAATCGTTAAGTCCTGACAAAAAAGCATCGACTGTGGAAAATCCGGTGGGTACGCCAGGAAGCTTTCCCGCATTTTTAGCGAGGTTTCCGAGATGTGCATATGTATTTTCAAGAACATCTCGTATGGGTGCCATACCCTTTGCTTTCTTCTCACTGCGGATTTCATAAATCTTCTGCTCGGCAAATTCAACAACCTCATCTGCCTCGCCCTCTCCGGAGGCAATTCTTTCGTGAATTTCCGCAGTGGTTTCATCAAGATTACGCAGCACCGCTTTATCACGAACGATTTTGATATACTGCGCAACGTTTACCGCAGTAGGCGTAACCTCAAGAAGCTTCATTATATACGCGCGCCCGCCTGCCTTGTCAAGCGCGCCGCGAATTGTCAGCTTATCAATAACGGTAACCGGATCTATGGATTCATTGAGCGTAAACATGCTCTGAACAGCTTCAAATATTGCCCTGTTCTGTGAAATGTAAAAATCCTCCGAGCGAAGATTTTCAACAACCTCAGGCACACAGCGCGGGTCAAGCAGCATTGAGCCTATAACCGACTGCTCCGCTTCAACATTATGAGGAAGCCGCGCTCCAATAATCTCGTCCATTTTATTTCCTCCCTCCGTGCCGGGTGACAGATCACCTTAGCTTATGCCTCGCGTACCTTTACACGAAGCTTTCCGCTGACCTGCGGGTAAAGCTTTACTTTTACCTCATAGGTTCCGAACTGCTTTATAGTTTCTGAAATCTCTATCTTGTGCTTATCAATCTCAATCTTGTGCTGTTTTGCAAGCGCTGCAGAAATGTCCGAGGTTGTTATTGAACCGAAAAGACGTCCGCCCGAGCCTGCCTTTGCCGGAATTTCACATATGAGCGTTTCAAGCTTTTTTGCAAGCTCTTCAGCCGCTGCCTTTTCGCGCGCCGCACGTGCGATGTCTGCCGCTTCTTTTATCTTTGCCGCGTTAAGGTTATCAGTCGTGGCCTCTTTTGCAAGATTTTTCGGAAACAAAAAGTTTCTCGCATAACCGTCGGAGACAGTTACAATCTGACCTTTTTTACCTTGACCTTTAACATCTGCATTTAAAATTACTTTCATTTTTATAACCATTCCTTTCATTGTGTTAAAGACACAAAACAACATGTAATAAACTCAAAATGCATTGCATTTTGTACCATACCTCTTCACTCTTAACTTTTCCCTCTCACCTGTCTGAATTTATTCAGACTTCTTCCTCCTATCCTAAAATATCATCAATAACCCCTGCAAGCTCTTCCGTTACTTCTTCAAGAGTTTTTCCGGCAACCTGAGCACCTGCCGTGTCAAAATGGCCGCCGCCTCCGAGCTTTTCAAGGATAACCTGTACATTTATCTGACCAAGGGAACGCGCCGAAATAATGACGCTTTCACCCTCGCAGTAAAGAACAAAGGATGCCTGCACACCGCGTATTGAAAGAAGCTCATCCGCCGCCTGTGCCGCTATCTTTCGTGTACTTGTGCCGTTGTATGCCACAATTGCAGCCTTGTCCTTATACATACGCGCAAGCTTTATCATCTCAGCCCGCTTTACGTAGGTTTCGATATCATCCTGCAGAATGCGCTTAAGCTCAACCGTATCTGCACCGGCACGGCGAAGATATGCCGCAGCCTCAAAGGTTCGCACACCGGTTTTCATCGTGAATTTTTTTGTATCTATAACGATTCCCGAAAGAAGCGCTTCCGCCTCAACGTCAAGTATATCACGTATTTCCACAATATACTGCAAAAGCTCCGTTACAAGCTCACACGTGCTTGATGCATACGGCTCGTGGAAATTAAGCACCGCGCCCTCGATGTAATCCGTACCGCGACGGTGATGGTCGATAACCGCAATTTTGTTCGCCGATTCAAGCAGTGCCTCGCTTTCCACCACACTTTTTCTGTTTGTATCAACCACGACAACAAGAGTGTTGCTGTCTGCCTCGATAATCGCATCCTCGGCACTGATAAACGCACCGTCATACTCATGCTCCGAGCAGATTTTCCTGACGAGAGTGTCGGCACTGGTCTTCTGACCTATAACAATTGAAGCTGTCTTCCCCATTTTCCTTGCTATACACGCAATTCCCACTGCCGCACCAATACTGTCGTTATCCGCATTCTTATGTCCCATTATCATAACGCCTGAGCTGTCACGGATAAGTCCTGAAATAGCGTTTGCCATAACCCTGGATTTTACCTTTGTTCTTTTTTCAAGTTCCTTTGAGCGTCCGCCGAAAAACTCGAAATTGAATTTATTGCGTATGACAGCCTGATCACCGCCGCGAGAAAGAGCCATATCAATTGCAAGACGGGCATAGCTGTGGTTTTCTTTAAAGTCTCCCCCATCCTTGCCGATACCTATACTGAGCGTTACCTTGATTCCGTTTTTGCTTTCTATTTCACGCACTGAATCCAGGATCGAAAAACGTGAGGATATATACTCATCAAGATAGCGTTCCTGAAAAATATAAAGATACTTATCCCGCTCATACTTCAAGAATATACCGTTTGCTTCTGACACCCACTCAGCAAGGCGTTTATCTACCTCTGCAATGATGGACGAGCGTTCTGCATCGTTAAGCCCATTCATTATTTCAGAATAGTTGTCAATCATAATAACCGAAACTATCTGACGGGAATTTTCGAACTCCGTTATTGCCGTGGAATAATCAGTAACATCAAGCCAGAAAAGAGTTGCAAGAGTTTCTGTTTCATCCGGACTTCCGTTTGTTGCAACGTTACCATACACGCGGAAACGCCGCCCTGCGATTTCCATCTCATTGGGACATTCGGTCACGCCTTCGATAAGCCATCCGAGATCAAACTCCGGAATAAGAGTGAAAAGGCTCTGCTCAAAAAAGCCATCATGGTCACCGATAATCTCTTCAAACGCTGCATTTGCCCAGATTACCTCTTTTGAATGAAATCTGATAACAACTTCAGCCATCGGAGATTTTATAGTGAAATCACGGCTTGCACGATTCACATCCGCCATTGTTTCTTCGATATAATCCTGAATATCATTCTGTTGCCTTTTGGCAGATATTATATTAACGCTGTACAGCAAAGCACAGACAAACAGCTCTGATATCGCCAGACTTAAATCCGCAACAAAAAACGATATGGCAGTGAATACGAGAAGAACGATAAAACAAAGGTGAAAAGCCGACATCGCCGCCTTGGAAAAACGCCTGTTCACAGCAAAACACGCTCCTTTATCTTGAAATGACAAAACTTATATATCATATAGTATACCACAAACATTCTCCAATGTCCAATCAATATGTGTAATTTTTTTTACAAAAAGCTTTGACGTTTCGCCTGATAGGTGGTAATATAATATATATGAAATAAAAAAACAAGGAGACGATGACGATGAACGGATTTTTTCGCAATGCAAAAAACTTCTTTCGCCAAGTAGATATAAAGCTTTTGTTGGTCGCGCTCATCGCATCGATTTTCGGGCTTATTTTAATTGCGAGCGCAACACAAAGCATGGGTAGCGGAAGCTATATAAAAGTCCAGCTTGTTGCCACTCTTGCAGGTATTTTTCTTTACCTTATGCTTTCGTGGCTTGATCTTGACTCCGTAAGCTCGTGGTGGAAATATGTGTACATTGCAAATCTTCTGCTGATATGCTCACTTGCCATTTTCGGAACCGGAGCAGAGGAAACCGGAAATCGCGCCTGGATTCGCTTTGGTTCAGTGGGAATACAACCGGCAGAGCTTGGTAAAATTCTTTTTATCATTGCTCTTTCCGGACATATAAATTCACTGCACGACAGACTTTTCTCTCCCCTTTCTGTCATTCTGCTCGGTATTCATGCTCTTATCCCCGTCGGATTTCTGTATGCCGTATCCTCAGATCTTGGTTCAGCACTTGTTTATATGGTAATTTTTATCGCTATGCTGTTCTGTGCCGGGGTAAAACTGCGATGGTTTGTCGGTGCATTTGCCGCACTCGGCGCCGCATCCCCGCTGATATGGAAGTTCTTTTTACGTGAGGACCAGAAGATGCGCGTGCTCGTCGTATTTAATCCCGAGCTTGATCCCTTAGGGCGCGGCTATCACGCGATCCAGAGCAAGATAGCAATAGGCTCCGGACAGCTGTGGGGGCGTGGGCTCGGTGAAGGCACACAGACACAGCTGGGTTATCTTCCGGCAAAACAGACGGACTTTATCTTTTCCGTTGCCGGAGAAGAGCTCGGGTTTATCGGCTGTCTCGCAATCATCGCCATTCTTGCCCTTATTATTGCAAGATGCATTACGATGACAATGCGTTCTTCCTCTTTTCCGTCATACCTGATATGTACCGGTGTTTCTGC
>JAFQVE010000442.1 GCA_017408185.1 Oscillospiraceae bacterium
AATGCTACAACGCAATATTCCGCATCGTCCATCATAAAGCTTTCGTATCTTGTTTCGGTCTCTTCGATTACCTTATATCTCTCATAACGCTCGATGTTCTTCTGCTCAAGCTCTTCCGGCTTTAAGTAAAGAGAATTGATGATGTTGTGCTTTCTCTTGCCTTCTGTGCCGGTAACAGTCCATGGCTTTTCGATTGTGTTTACCTTTTCCTCAGGAAGAGAGACCGGTTCCATCATCTGTCCCATAGTTCCGTCTGCAAGGAGCATGGACGGCATACGGTACTTCTCTGCAAGCTCAAATGCGAGAGCCGTCATATCTGCCATTTCCTGAACGGATTCCGGAGCAAGAACGATAAGGCGATAGTCTCCGTGACCGCCGCCCTTGACGGACTGGAAGTAATCCGACTGTGACGGCTGGATGCCGCCGAGGCCCGGACCGCCGCGCTGAACGTTTACGATAAGTGCCGGAAGGTCTGCACCTGCAATATAGGAGATACCTTCCTGCTTAAGCGAAATACCGGGGCTTGAGGACGAGGTCATAACCCTCTTTCCCGTTCCGGCAACGCCGTATACCATATTGATTGCGGAAATTTCGCTCTCCGCCTGGAGGAAGGTTCCCCCGATTTTCGGCATTTTCTTTGCCATATACGCCGCAACCTCTGTCTGCGGTGTTATCGGATATCCGAAGTAATGACGGCAACCGGCGCGAATAGCCGCCTCCGCAAGTGCTTCGTTACCCTTCATCAATACTTTTTCTGCCATTTTTCCTCACACCTCACTTTTCTACCGTGATTACGCAATCCGGACACATAGTTGCACAGAATGCGCAAGCAATACACTTCTCCTGATCTGTTATCTCAGCGGGAGAGTGACCTTTTTTGTTAATCTTGTCTTTTGCAAGAGCGATAATGCCCTTCGGGCACGCCGTGACACAAAGCCCGCAACCCTTACACAGGTCTGTGTCGAATGTTACTTTAGCCATGATAACACCCCTTCTATTTTAAAATAATTTTTTCTGTAACTTAAGCGGGAAAATATCAGGATTTTCTCCGCATATACGCTCATCTGCCGTTGTCATTACAACCGGCACGCCGCAAAGCTCTGAAAGTTCATCGGCAAAGCTTGCAGTTTTTAAAACATCCTCAATCGTTGTTTCTGCACCGATGTTTGAGTTGTTCACAATTCCGGTGAACGGAATTCCCGACGCTGCCTCAATCTCGCGGAAAACCTCATAGGCTTCCTCTGCAGTTCTTGTAAGCGGGCGGTAAAAGTTTGCGACAAAAAGATTTTCAAAGTTTCCTTCTTCAAGGATATACGGACGGTATCTGCCGAGGGCATATGCACCTCTGTCGTCTCCTCCGATATCCATAATTACCTTTTTATCATATCGCTGAACAAGCCCGTAGACCTCTGCCGGAAGTGACGGCAAATCAACGCTTGTGTTTGCAAACGGAAGTGCGATCACTTCGACTCCTGCGGCTGTAAGCTCGTTCATACTGTCCTTTGTACGGAAATACGGATTTACGATGTCTATATCCGCAATAGCAACCTTCTCACCCTTACCTGCAAGGTGTATTGCCCAGTTTACGGCGATGTTTGTCTTCCCGCTGCCGTAATGCCCGCCAAACAGCGTGACGCGTTTATTTAAAGCGTGATTGTCCAATTGAACTTATCCTCACACTCGCCCCACTGAATACCTGTAATGGTGTCGTAGAGCTTCTGGCTCACTTCGCCGATTGTGTTGTTGTTGATGAGCATAACATCATCCTTATAGCGAAGCTTTCCGACCGGAGAGATAACAGCGGCGGTACCTGTGCCGAAGCACTCTTCAAGCTTGCCGCTCTTCTGAGCATCCAAAAGCTCTTCAACGCTGATGCGGCGCTCCTCAACCTCATAGCCCCATGACTTGCAGACCTCGATAACAGAGTTTCTTGTTATACCCGGGAGAATGCTGCCGTTGAGCATCGGAGTTACAATCTTTCCGTCAATCTTGAAGAAGATGTTCATTGCGCCGACTTCTTCGATGTACTTTCTCTCAACGCCGTCAAGCCAGAGAACCTGAGAATAGCCTTCATCGTGTGCCTTGACCTGAGCTGCAAGAGAAGCTGCATAGTTACCGCCTGTCTTTGCAAAGCCCATACCGCCCTTTACTGCGCGGACATAGTCGTCCTCAATCCAGATTCCGACCGGTGCAAGACCGCTTGCATAATATGCGCCGGACGGAGAAAGGATGATGATAAAGAGATATGTGGAAGACGGTGCAACACCGAGGAATTCATCCGTTGCGATGATGAACGGACGGATGTAGAGCGATGTGCCCGGTGCAGTGGGTATCCAATCCTCATCGACCTTTACGACTGCTTTGCAAGCTTCAACAAAAAGCTCAACCGGAAGCTCCGGAATGCAAAGACGCTTATTTGTGTCGTTTGTTCTCTTGGCGTTCATTTCCGGGCGGAAGAGACGGGTTTTGCCATCCTTGCCCTTGTATGCCTTAAGACCTTCAAACATTTCCTGACCGTAGTGGAAAACCATTGCGGACGGGTCAAGCTCGAGCTTGCGGTACGGCTCAATTCTGCCGTCGTGCCAGCCCTTGCCCTCAGTATAGTTCATAATGAACATATGATCTGTAAATACCTTGCCGAATGCAAGCTTTGACTCGTCCTGCGGACGTGCCTTGGGGTTAGTTGTTTTTGTTACCGGAAAATTGTACATAAAAAACCTCTCCTTATATATTGTTTATATAAATCAGGTCTTCTGTCTTAAAGAACGGATGATCTGATATTTTTTATAATTTACAGCTTGTTGCGCTGGATTTTTCCGCTTACCGTTTTCGGAAGCTCGTCACGGAATACAACAAGGCGCGGATATTTATACGGCGCGGTGTGCTCCTTAACATAAGTCTGGATTTCCTTCTTAAGCTCCTCCGTCGGCTCGGTGCCCTTGGTAAGAACGATGCTTGCCTTAACTATCTGCCCTCTTACCTCATCGGGTGCCGCAGATACGCCGCACTCAAGAACATAAGGAAGCTCCATAATAACGCTTTCAATCTCAAACGGCCCGATGCGGTAACCGGAGGATTTGATAACGTCGTCAACACGACCGACATACCAGTAGAAGCCGTCCTCGTCCTTCCATGCGGTATCGCCGGTATGGTAATATCCGTCGTGGAGAACCTCGTCCGTTTTTTCCTTGTCGCGGTAATATCCCGTAAAGAGACCGCAGGGCATACCGTCTTTTACGTTAATGACAATTTCGCCTGTTTCACCTGCCGCAACCGGCTCACAGTTTTCATTTACAAGCTCAACATTATAAATCGGTGCGGGCTTGCCCATAGAGCCGATCTTATGCGGAGCGCCGACCATATTGCCAATAATCATTGTGCTTTCCGTCTGACCGAATCCCTCGATAATCTGAAGTCCCGTTGCCTTTTCAAATTGCTTGTAAACCTCGGGGTTGAGCGCTTCACCCGCTGTTGACATATGCTTTACCGAGGAGAAATCATACTGCGAAATATCCTCTTTTATGAGCATACGAAGCATTGTAGGCGGTGCACAGAAGGTTGTTATATGATGCTTTGCAAACATCGGAAGAATCTGCTTTGCATCAAAGCGATCAAAGTCATAAACAAATATCGCCGCCTCGCACAGCCACTGACCGTAAAGCTTACCCCACATAGACTTTGCCCAACCGGTGTCGGAAATAGTGAAGTGAAGTCCGTCCGGGTCAACATTGTGCCAGTATTTCGCGGTGTGGAAATGACCGAGCGGATACTTGTGGTTATGTGCCGCAATCTTCGGGTAACCGGTTGTACCGGATGTGAAGAACATAAGCAGCAGATCATCCCCGCAGGGCGAGTCTTCACTTCGCTCAAAGTGCGAGCTGTAAAGTTGATACTCCTCATTAAAGCTTCTCCAGCCGTCACGCTTGCCGCCGACAAGAAGCTTGTTGAGAAGCTCAGGGCAGCTTTTTGCCGCCTCATCGACCTGTGCGGCGGTTTCGCCGTCTGCCGTGCAAATAATGGTATTTACGCCTGCGGCTTTAAAGCGATATTCGATATCGTGGACAAGAAGCTGGTTGGTGGCCGGAATTGCAACCGCGCCGAGCTTATTAAGACCTATCATTGCATACCAGAATTCATAATGGCGCTTTAAGATAAGCATTACCCTGTCGCCTTTTTTGATGCCGAGGGATTTAAAGTAGTTCGCGCAACGCGCACTCTCTCGCTTTATATCCGCAAAGGTTATTCTGCGCTCCGTACCATCCTTTGAGATATGAAGCATTGCAAGCTTATCCGGCTCACGCGCGGCAAGCTCGTCGATTAAATCAAACGCAAAGTTGAAGCTTTCGGTGTTCTTGAACTCAATCTTTGTCGGTGTTCCCTTTTCATTTTCCTGAACATCTATGTACTTGCGGTAAATTCTGTCCTTAGTGTCACGCGTTGCAACGCGGAAATCATCAATAGCACGTGTCGGTGCAAGCTCCGGAATCGGCTCTCCGGACGGATTTAAAACAATCGCATAAAAAACGCAGTCACGTCCGTTCACGGCTATCATACCGTGGGGGGTGTTACTGTCAAAATAAATGCTGTCGCCGGGGCCGAGGGTTTCGCGGTGCTCACCGATCTGTACCATGAGCTCTCCCTCAACAACTATGTCACACTCCTGACCGTCATGGGAAGTAAGCTCGATATCACGGTTCTGCGCATCCGGATCGTAAACACTCTTTACATAAAGAGGCTCGGCAATACGGTTCTGAAACGCGTATGCAAGGTTGTAGTACGTCATACCGTGTGCGTTTGATATCTGCTGGCCTGCGCCGCGGCGCGTAACGGTGAATGACTTAAGCGTCGGGCTGTGTCCCTCAATGATATCCGTTACGTTAACGCGCAGTGCCATTGCACAGCGGTAGAGGAAGGTAAAGTTAAGATCTGCCTTTCCCTCTTCGCAAAGGCTGTACTCCTCAACAGAAATCGCAGTCTGTGCCGCCATTTCTTCAATCGACAACCCCTCAATCTCGCGAAGCTCACGGATACGGGCCGCCATTTCCTGAATTTTGTAATCAAGACCTGATATTGGTTGCATAATAAGACATCCTTTCCCGGGACGAATTAAAAAGCACCCGTCCCAAAGCTGATAATCTTTGAGACGAGCGTCATAACATCATCACACCCGCGGTACCACTCAAATTGCGCCGAAAACGCGCCACTCAGGCTCCACTAAGCCTTATGCATTAACGCAGCATTCACGGAAAGGTTCTACTCGCCGCAAAGACACAGCTTTCTTCCTTCCGGCTCGGAAGCTACAATCACAGAAAACAAAACCGATAGTTTGCACCGACCACCATCTCTCTGAAGGTCTGTATATCTGCATACTCTTCGTCAAAGCCTTTACATATTATATATTATGTGGTTATTATATATCAGCCAAGCGGAATTGTCAATAGTTTTATTGTAATTTAGCGGTTTTTCTTTTACCGCCGCTGTCCGGCGGCGGTAAACTATAGCATAAATTACAGAAACGACAACGGTTTTATTATAATTTATTTCTCTGGATTTTGCCGGAGATTGTCTTCGGAAGCTCGTCACGGAATACAACAAGACGCGGATACTTATATGGCGCAGTGTGCTCCTTAACATAGTTCTGAATTTCCTTCTTCAATTCCTCCGTCGGCTCAGTGCCCTTGGTAAGTACGATGCTTGCCTTGACTATCTGACCGCGAAGCTCATCCGGTGCCGCAGATACGCCGCACTCAAGAACATAAGGAAGCTCCATGATAACGCTTTCAATCTCAAAGGGTCCGATGCGGTAGCCGGAGGACTTGATAACATCGTCGATGCGGCTGACGTACCAGAAATAACCGTCCTCATCGCGCCATGCGGTATCACCCGTGTGGTACATACCGTTTCTCATGCACTCCTCCATCTTCTCATCATCATCAAGATACTGGCGGAAGAGTCCAACCGGAACACCGTTATCAAGGCGGATTGCGATTTCGCCGACCTCGCCGTTTGCAACCGGATTATCGTCCGGATCAACAATTACGATATCATACTGCGGAGATGCTTTTCCCATTGCACCAACACGCGGAGTTGTTCCATAGAGGTTTGCAATGGCAAGGGTTGTCTCCGTCTGTCCGAAGCCCTCCATAATCTTAAGCCCCGTCGCCTTTTCAAATTGCTTGTAAACCTCGGGATTGAGGGCCTCGCCCGCAGTTGTCATATGGTGGATTGAAGAAAGATCGAATTTCGACAAATCTTCCTTTATAAACATACGCAGCATTGTAGGAGGTGCGCAGAATGTGGTAATGTTATACTTTGCAAACATCGGAAGGATTTCGTTTGCATTGAAGCGGTCAAAGTCGTAAACGAAAACCGCGCCCTCACACAGCCACTGACCGTAAAGCTTACCCCAGAGGGATTTTCCCCAGCCGGTGTCGGAAATGGTGAAGTGGAGACCGTCGCGCTCACAGCAATGCCAGTATTTCGCGGTTACGAAATGGCCGAGAGCGTATGTGTGCTTGTGCTCAACCATCTTCGGATTTCCTGTTGTACCTGACGAGAAAAACATAAGAGCCGGCTCATCACCGCAGGGGGTGTCCTCACTTCTCTCAAAGTTACTTGAATAAAGCGGATATTCGCTGTCAAAATCATGCCAGCCGTCGCGCTTGCCGCCAACAAGAACAAGCGTTTCTACGCTCGGGCACTTCTTTGCTGCGCCCTCAGCGATTTCTGCCGTTCCGTCGTCAGCCGTGCAGATTATCGCCTTGACGTTTGCCGCCTCATAGCGGTAGACAAAGTCGTGGTCTTTAAGCTGATGCGTTGCGGGGATTGCAACCGCACCGAGCTTGTGAAGCGCAACCATAGAGAACCAGAACTGGTAATGGCGCTTGAGAACAAGCATAACTCTGTCGCCGCGCTTGATTCCGAGAGATGTAAAGTAGTTCGCAACACGCGCGCTCTCACGCCTGATATCTTCAAATGTAAAGCGGCGCTCGGTCATATCCTTTGCAACATGGAGCATTGCGAGCTTATCAGGAGTTTTCTTCGCGACTGCATCAACAACGTCAAAACCGAAGTTGAAGCTTTCGGTATTCATAAACTCAATCTTCTCGAGCACGCCGGGTTCGCTTTCGGTGCATTTTACGAACTTATCGCACGCAAGTGCGGTTTTCGGGCGGAGCGAAACAACGCTCTCAAGCACCTCGTCTTCCTTTGCATCGTCGCCCGGAAGAACCACCGCGCAGAATGTGCAGTCCTTTCCACCGACTGCAATCATACCGTGAGGAGTTGAGCTGTTGTAATAAATGCTGTCACCCTCGTTGAGAACTTCTGTGTGTTCACCAATCTGAACCTTTAAAGACCCGTTGATAACAAGGTCAAACTCCTGACCGCTGTGCTTTGTAAGATGGATAGGCTTATTCTGGAGTTCCTCGCTGTATTCATATTTAACCCAGTGGGGCTCTGCAATTTTGTTTTTAAACTTCGGCGCGAGGTTCTGGATTGTAATTCCGTCTTCTTTTGCAGTTTCCTGTCCTTTGCCCTTGCGCGTCACGGTGTAGGATGAGAGATGTGCATTCTTTCCCTCCAAAAGCTCTGTGAGCTCCATACCGAACGCAAGTGCGCATTTATGAACAAATGCAAAAGGCATATCTGCCGCGCCGTGCTCAAATTTTTCATATTCTTCTTGTGTTACCTCGGTTTTCTTTGCCATTTCCGCGGCACTCATTCCCATAATATCGCGCATTTCGCGGATACGGGACGCGACCTCGTTAAGCTGTGTCATGGTTTTTTCTGTGCTCATTGGAAATTTCTCCTTTCAAATTAAAAATGTAAAATTCTTAATTGAATAACAAAGACTCGTCTCAAAGCTTTAACTTCTTTGAGACGAGCCGAATAAACTATATCCGATACCCGCGGTACCACTCAAATTGCACACAAGGTGCCACTCAGGCTCCAACAAGCCTTATGCATTAACGCAGCAATCACGGAAAGCGTCTACTTATTCATCATTTGAATTTTCGGGCTTTCAGCTCAGAAGTGATAGGTTAAAAGCACATCACTGCCGGGATTCCAGCACCCCCGACTCTCTGTAAGCTACATTGCTTTTCCGTCTTCGTCATAGCCTTTGCTATTCAATTTTTAAGTATTATACACCCACTGTTTTTATTTGTCAATAGTTTTTTTGAAAATTTTTTGCGGGATATTTTCTATCGTAATTTTTCTGCCTTTCTTTTATAATTCTGAAGTTCAAAATCAACCAAACCAAGCCATTTCATAAAAGTTTCCGCAAAAAATCCAAATATATATTGACAAAGGCGGGAATATATGCTATATTAACTGTATTAACACAAACAATACAGTTGGAGGTGGTGAAATGATAAACCTTGACTATAAGAGCGGCGCAAGCCTGCACGAGCAGATTGAAACAGAGATAAAAAAACGCATTATAAGCGGTGTGCTTTGCGAGAACGAACAGCTTCCGTCCGTGCGCGAGCTGTCCCTTTCGCTTACGGTAAATCCTAACACCGTGCAGCGCGCATACAAGCAGCTTGAGCAGGACGGGTTTATTTACAGCATCAAGGGTAAAGGGAATTTTGTTGCTTCAATTTCGCGGGATGAAAGTGCATATCGCCGAAGTGAAATTATGGAAAAGCTTTCTGCAGCTGCGCGTGAGCTTGCTTTCCTTGGCGCAAAGAAAGAAGAGCTTATCACCGCAATCGAAAATGTATACAAGGAGGAGAAGAGATGATTAAGGTAACAGACGTCACAAAATACTTTGATGATTTTAAAGTGCTTGACGATATATCAATGCATGTACGTCGCGGAACGATCTACGGACTTATCGGTCCCAACGGTGCCGGAAAAACAACAATAATAAATCACATAAACGGAGTGCTTACGCCAAAATGCGGAGAAATTAAGATAAACGGAGAGCCGGTTTTTGAAAACGAAAAGGTAAAGCAGAGTGTTCTGAACATATCGGATGACTGGTTTTATTACAGCACATTTACGATAAAGGAAATGGCAAGGTTTTACCGTGATATGTATCCGGCGTTTTCAAACGAGCGATATGAAGCGATAAAAGGAATTTTTAAGCTTGACGAAAAGCGTCAGATACGCAAGCTTTCAAAAGGAATGAAAAAGCAGGTTGCGTTCTGGTTGTCTCTCTCCGCGATGCCGGATGTGCTCATTCTTGACGAGCCGCTTGACGGGCTTGACCCGGTTATGAGAAAGCAGGTTTTAAACCTCGTTATTGCCGATGTTGCAGACAGGGAAATGACAGTGCTTGTATCATCCCACAATCTGCGCGAGCTTGAGGATATATGCGATTGGGTTGGCATAATCCATCAGGGACGTATGATTCTCGAAAAGCCGCTTGATGACCTTAAGGGAAGTGTACATAAGTATCAGCTTGTTATCCCGGCGGAAAAGGATGATGAGCTTGAAAAAACGGGGAATGTGCTTCACATTTCGCACACAGGTTCTGTAAGAAGCGTTATCATCCGCGGCGATGCGGATGAGTGTGACAAAAAAATGCAGGAGCTTGCTCCCTCGCTTTGCGAGAGAATAAGCCTTACGCTTGAAGAAGTTTTTATTTATGAATTGGGAGGGTTAGGTTATGACTTTACGAACATCCTTGTTTAACAAAGGTATATATAAATCCACTTTGCGCCGTTATGCGTGGGGGTCGGTGTTCTATGCGATATTGCTTTTTATGATAACCTCCCTTGTTATCTTCTTTGATGTTGACCCGGAGCGTTATTACCGCACGATGGCGGACCACGGTGCGCTTATTCTGGGTGACGGATATCTTTATGCTCCGCTCGTTATTGCATTTTTCGTGCCTACGGTTGTCGCTCTGCTTGCGTACAGATATGTACACGCTAAGAAAAACTCTGTTTTTGTCCACAGCCTTCCGGTAACACGTTGTGCAAACTACATTTCTACCGTGCTTGCAGCGCTTACACTTATGGCGGCACCGATAATTTTAAACGGAGCAATTTTAAGTGTTATGTCGCTGACGGCTTACGGTGCGTATTTTGATGTTGCTTCATGTCTCGTTTGGACAGGGATGAATCTGCTGACGGTTTTTCTTATGTTCTCAGTATCAAGTGTTGCGGCATTTCTCACGGGAAACAGCTTTGCACTTGTGGCGATTAACGGACTTTTTCACTGCATTGCAATAATAATTGCGGCAAGCTTCACCACTCTTTCAAGCGTGTTTCTCTATGGATATTATGAGACTAATGCGCTTATCAATCTCACGACCGAGTGGAATTTTATCGGATACATAATCGGGCTTGCAAACCGTTTTTCGTATAACCAAAATGTTGAGATACCGTTTGATTTTATAAAGCTTGCAATAATGATAGCTCTTGCTGTTATTCTTTATGTCGCGGCATTTTTACTTTACAAAAAGCGCAGGATGGAAACTGCAGAGGACGTTGCGGCATATAAGGTGTTAAACCCGATTTTTAAATACCTTCTGACCTTCGCTTCGGCAATCGGAACCTTTGGTCTTTTCAGCTATACGCTCGAAGACGGCACTTTTATAGCGCTCATTTATCCTGTAATAGTCAGCGCGGTAGTATATTTTGCGGCTGAAATGATACTGAAAAAGAGTCTCCGTATATGGTATGCATATAAGGGTTATCTCGTTTTTCTCGTTGCCTTTGCGGTTATGGTTTCAACCTTTGCTTTCACCGGATTTTTCGGTTTTGAAACGCGCGTACCGGATGCAGAAGACATAGACAGCGCATCCATATTCACCTCGCGCGCGTATACGAATGAGCCGTATATGCAATCAGGCGAGGTTATAGACTACACGATTAAAACTCATTCGGCACTTGTCGAAAAGGAAAATATATATATGCTTCGTACATGGCCGACCGACCGCACGGAATATCTTTACATAAGCTACAAGCTGAAGAACGGAAAAACCATTCATCGCTGTTATCCGATAACGGAGGCGTATTTCTGCGAAGTTCTTGATGACCTCTATGAAATGGACGGATACAGGGAAGCAACTCTTGAAATCTTTTCAAAAGAGATAGACCGCATTGTTGAAATATCCGTAGCAAACGGTTCTCACGAAATTTCCGGCGATGAAGCGAAGCAGCTGTTTGAGTGTGTTAAGGCAGACACGCTTGAGCTTGCTTACACCGAAACCCGCGGACACAACGCGTGGGATTTCCATATATGGATAAATTACCTGCAGCACGGAGAAGAGCTTTCATCTGAGCACGGAATGCATCAGACGCATGTGCAGATAAATGCAAACTACAAACGTACTATTGCATATCTTCGCAATGCGGGATTGCTGACAAAGACCTTCAACGCTCCGAATTATGACCTTGCAATACTCACAGCAGAGCAGTGGAGAACGTTTGAAAAAGCCGAGGTTGAGTTAAACCCCAACAGTGCGGATGTACGTCTTTATGAAGCGGCAGACGTGACGACGGTTGAAAGCGTAAAGAGGCGTACCTTCAATGAAATTCCGGGAGCCGTAAGGATTTCCGATGCCGGAAAGAAGGCTGTACTGCGTGAATTTGTGCAAACAACTCCTGTTCGCTATGTTCCGGGCAAGGAATATTCATATTATGTATGTACGATAGAGCCGGAGAATGATATGGTGAGCGTTGTCGCCGCATTCTATGATGATGTAAAATTCCCCGAGTAGAAAGATGCAAAATGGGGATGCAAAAGGTCATTGACTTTTTGCATCCCCATTGTTATGCGCAGAGTGATGTGATTATTGCAATCATTTGCTCATGAAGCTTGTCCGATGTTCCCGGAAGCTCGGTGTAGGTTGCACGGTATATGCATTTTTGCGCCATATAGATAATTTCGGTTACGGTGTTTTCCTTATATTTATATGTAACCTCATATGCCGGCAAACTGTTTATTTCCTTCTGCTCAAATGAGGTTATTTTAATATCCATCCCGTCGGAAAGCTTGCCATCACAGAAGCTCTTTTCCGTAATGTCGCCGGCATCTTCTGTGTTCTCGGTCATAACGGTAACACTGCTGCCGGTGTTGTCATCCATAACCACAAAATCGATATCAGAGGAAAGAGAAACCGGAGAGAGTGTGTCCGGATAAGTTATTTCATAGCCGTTTTGTGAGGTGAAGGGAATGAGCGTTGTATCCTCGCGTGATACCGTGTTGCTGCACGCAGTGAAAAGAAGAGAAAAGACGAGCAGTAAAATTGATATTTTTTTCATTTGATAAGCCCTTTCTTGTAACAAAATACACCGTTATATTGTAGCAGAAAACGACAAAAAACGCAAGCTGTTTTGGCAAAAAAATGGCAGAATATTGGCAGAATATTGGCAGCACAAAAAATAAAATGTGTGGTATACTCTATTCAACAAAAAAATCGAAGGAGATAAGAAATGAAAATCACACAGGACATTATAAAGGCAGGAAGCATAAACCGACCGCAGGCGAAGAATTCTTGTAAATACATAACGATTCACGACACTGCCAACAAAAGCCGGGGTGCAGACGCATCAGCCCATGCAAAATACATAAAAGGATTAAAAGAGAAAACAAGCTGGCATTACACGGTGGATGACAGCGAAATTTATCAGCATCTGCCCGATGATGAAAAAAGCTATCACACATCAAGCCTCAAAGCGAATGAAAGTTCAATTGCAATTGAGCTTTGCGTGAACGTGGACGGAGATTTTGAAAAGACGAAGCAAAACGCCGCAAAGCTTGTGGATATGCTTATGGAGAAATACTGCATTCCAAAGGAAAACATCCGTGCGCATCGTGACTGGACGGGAAAGGATTGTCCTGCATCACTTCGCGATGATGCGTGGAAAGCTTTTGTACAGCTGTGTACCGAGCAAAAAACAGAAAATCAAGGGAGCGAGCGCATTATAAGCATAGATGAGCTCCGCAAAATGGGGTATACTGCAATCCGAATATAATAAATGAAGATTTCCCGAATCAAGCCGAGAACTTAACGATAAAATACGTAAAAAGCGATCATCCGTCCGGAAATCCGGACGGATGTAAAACCGTATTCAAGCTCTCAAAAGAAGAAATAAAAGAAAAAATTGTTTTTTCAGAAAAAAAGGCTTGACAAATTCTACTTTTTTCCGTATAATTAAGTAGTTCGCTTCGAGATGTGGCTCAGCTTGGTAGAGCGCTGCGTTCGGGACGCAGAGGCCGCAGGTTCGAATCCTGTCATCTCGACCATAAAAACGGTAGACCCATTAGGGTTTGCCGTTTTTTGCTTAAATATGAAAGGATTCGAACCTCGAGGAGGCAACAAGCGTGTAAAAAACGATTGATAATCGTTTTTAGCGAAGTTGGTGCGAGACGGGTACTGCGAGCATTGCGGAGCGGTCGTCGAGCAGTGCAGGTTGCGAAGCAATCTGTCATCCTGTCATCTCGACCATATAACAAGCAATACCTTCGGGTGTTGCTTGTTATTTTTAATATAGAAGAAACCAGATCTCGAGGAGGCAACGAGCGTAACAAAAATTTTCCGTAAAATCCCCGATTTCATATTGCAAAATATGTTTTTTCATTATATAATTACTGAGAACAACTTTTTAAACAAAGGAAAAGGTGATTGTTATGTTAAAAGCAGGATTTGCGCGCGGAGAAATTACGCCTCCGCTTGGTGTTTCCGTTCAGGGTTATTTTGAGCCGAGAACAGCAAAGGGCGTTCTCGACCCGCTCCTTGCAACAGCGGTTGCATTCGACGACGGTGAAAAAAGAGCCGTTGTCATGAGTATCGATGTTATCGGTATGAATATGGAGTTTATGTCTCTTCTTCGTCCGGCGGTTGCAAA
>JAFQVE010000443.1 GCA_017408185.1 Oscillospiraceae bacterium
CGTGTCAACCGCAATTATTGTGTTTTGCAAGAAAAGTTATTCACCAATCAACTTTTTTGCATTAAATCACTTGAAGTTTGGCTCATTTTGTGGTAAATTATATAAGATAGGTAAAAATCAAAATTTACATAATGAAAGGGTTGTATTTACAATGGCAGAAAACAAAGTATTGGTTGAGACCTCCTCACGTCACGTTCACGTTACAAAGGAGCATCTCGAAATTCTCTTCGGTAAGGGTGCAGTTCTCCACAACAAGCGCGAGCTTTCCCAGCCGGGACAGTTCCTTACAGAAGAAAAGGTTACTCTCGTAGGCCCGAAGCGTGAGATCGCAAACGTTTCCATCCTCGGTCCGGAGCGTCCGGCAACTCAGGTTGAGGTTTCCCTCACAGATGCACGTACACTCGGCGTTGCAGCTCCTATCCGCGAAAGCGGCGACGTTGCAGGTAGCGCAGCTTGCAAAATCGTAGGACCTGCAGGCGAGGTTGAGCTCACAGAGGGTGTTATCGCTGCACAGCGCCACATCCACCTCACTCCGAAGGAAGCAGCAGAATTTAACGTTGCTGACAAGGAAATCGTTTGCGTTAAAATCGACAGCGCACGTTCACTCGTATTCGATGATGTTGTTGTCCGCGTAAGCGAAAAGTTTGCTCCGGCAATGCATGTTGACACTGACGAGTCCAACGCAGCTGCTCTCTCCGGCGAAGTTTACGGAACAATTATCAAGAAGTAGGATTATATAATTATGCTTTATGATTTGGTTTTAAAAAACCGCTCATACCGCCGTTTTGACGAGTCCTTTGAAATTTCTGAGGACGTTTTGCGCGAGCTGTGCTCGTATGCCCGCATCACACCGAGCGGTGCAAACCGCCAGTTCTTCAAGTTCCGTCTCACCCCCTCCGGTGAGGAATGCGAAAAGGTCTTTTCCACGCTTGCGTGGGCAGGTTACCTGAAGGACGGCACCCCGATTCCCGGAGAGCGCCCGAGCGGATACATCACCATCGTCAATGATGATACGCTCGGAAAAGGTAACGTTATGGATGTCGGTATTATGGCGCAGACAATCCTTCTCCGTGCGACGGAAATGGGTCTCGGCGGATGCATGATAGGCAGCATAAAGAGAAAAGAGCTCGCAAAAATCCTCGGTCTTTCGGATAAGCACGAGATTATGCTTGTAATCGCACTCGGCAAGCCCGTTGAGACCGTAGTTATTGAAGAAGCAGTTGACGGCGAAATAAAATACTGGCGCGACGAAGAACGTGTTCATCATGTTCCCAAGCGCCCGCTCTCGGAGCTTATAATATAAAGCTTCTCAGAATTATGTAAAAATGGAACATTGTTACATAATTAACTATTAAAAATGATGGTTTTGTAGTATTTAACTGTTTACTTTTGAGTAAAAAAGTGCTACAATATTATATTGGAAAAAAACTAAGGAGGAAAATAAACATGGCAAGAAGAAAAGTTTCCATGGACGGTAATACAGCTGCCGCTCACGTAAGCTATGCGTTTACTGAAGTTGCTGCTATTTACCCGATCACACCTTCCAGCCCGATGGCTGAAGTTACAGACACCTGGTCTGCAACAGACAAAAACATTTTCGGAGAACCCGCAAGAAACATCTTCGGCGACAGAGTCAAGATGGTTGAAATGCAGTCTGAGGGCGGTGCTGCAGGTGCTGTTCACGGCTCTCTCGCAGCAGGTGCTCTTACCACCACCTACACTGCATCTCAGGGTCTTCTTCTTATGATTCCGAATATGTACAAGATCGCAGGTGAGCTTCTCCCGAGCGTTATCCACGTTTCCGCCCGTTGCGTTGCTTCCCACGCTCTTAACATCTTCGGTGACCACTCAGACGTTTACGCATGCCGCCAGACCGGTTATGCTATGATGGCTGAAACAAACCAGCAGGAAATTATGGACCTCGGCGCTGTTGCTCACCTTGCAACAATCAAGGGCCGCGTTCCGTTCCTCAACTTCTTCGACGGCTTCAGAACATCCCACGAAATCCAGAAGATTGAAGCTTGGGACTATGAGGACCTCAAGGAAATGGTCGATATGGACGCAGTAAAGGCGTTCCGCGACAACTGTGTTAACCCCGAGACTCCCATTCTCCGCGGCTCTGCAGAGTACGGCGACATCTTCTTCCAG
>JAFQVE010000444.1 GCA_017408185.1 Oscillospiraceae bacterium
AATAAATTTCATAATGAAATTATATAAAACCGGAGGATGATTTTCAATAGTTCGGAAGGACCTTTGCCCAATCTTGTAATATTTTCTTAACAGATATGCAAAAGGCGTTCTTACAGGAACTTATTAAATCCCATAAGAACACCTATACTGGTGCGGATAAGAGGACTTGAACCTCCACCGAGTTGCCCCGACCAGAACCTGAATCTGGCGCGTCTGCCGATTCCGCCATATCCGCAAATTAAAAAGCCTTTAATTTTTACACGGGAAAGGCACCCGAGGAGGAGCGCATTGCTTTTTCCTCATTACGCTGTTTTCTGACAGCTATATTATTTTACCATTATATTATCCAAATGTCAACATTTTTATTTTCAAACTATTGCAAATATACTTTCTGTTATGGTAAAATTAGTGTATTCTTTACCGGAGGCGATAAAATGACACGGCTTTTTGCGTACTTGCGCGGTTATGAATGGAGAGTTGCGCTTACGCTCTCTATCAAAACAATCGGAACCTTTATGGATTTGCTCATTCCCTGGGCGCTGTCGCACATAATCGACGATGTTATACCGAAAAACAACATTTCACAGGTTTATTTATGGGGACTTGTTATGCTTGCTTTCTGTCTTGTTGCGTGGTTTGGTAACATTATATCAAACAGAATGGCGGCATCGGTCTCCCGCGATGCAACAAAGAAAATACGCTACAACCTTTTCTCAAAAATCTCATATCTGTCAAGCCGTGACGTTGACCGCTTTACCATTCCGTCGCTTATTTCAAGAATGACAAGTGATACATACTCTGTTCACCACGCACTTGGTATGATGCAGCGAATGGGCGTGCGCGCACCAATACTCCTTTTCGGCGGCATTATAATTACAATGCTTGCTGACCCCGTGCTCACTTCCGTCTTACTTACACTTATCCCTATTGTTTCATTTATGACCGTATATGTTTCCAAAAAAGGTGCCGGGCTTTTCAAGATAGTTCAGAATGCAGTTGATGCGCTTGTCCGCGCAGTTCGTGAAAATGCATCAGGTATCCGTGTTATAAAAGCGCTATCAAAGAGTGAATATGAAAAAAAGCGTTTTGTTGAGGTAAACACCGACCTTACTCAAAAAGAGCGCCGTGCAGAAACGGTTATGGCGTTTATCAATCCGGCAATGAGCGTTATGCTCAATCTCGGTCTTTGCGCCGTTATCGGCATAGGTGCGTACAGAGTGAACTCCGGCAAGACAGAAATCGGCGATATCATCGCGTTTATGACATATTTTACGATTATACTCAATTCAATAATGATGATAACGCGAATTTTTATGAATCTTTCAAAAGCCTCGGCATCCGCATCGCGAATAGATGAGGTCCTCTCCTGTCCGGACGAGCTTTCAATCGGCTGTTCGGTAGAAGAAGATGCATCCGCGCCTGCCGTTGAATTTAAAAACGTCAGCTTTTCATATGAAAACTCAGGATTTAAGCTGTCGGATATATCATTTGCAGTGAAACAAGGAGAAACGCTCGGAATTCTCGGCCCTACCGGTTCGGGTAAGACCTCGCTCATTTCCCTGCTTTTGCGGTTCTATCATATAAATGACGGAGAAATCCGGATAAACGGTGTTAATATAAACGACTTTACACTCTCGGATTTGCGCCGCAAATTCGGCACAGTTCTGCAGAATGACACCCTTTTCCGCGACAGTATCGGCGAAAACATTTCATTCGGACGAAAAATCACCGAAGAAGAGATGCTCTCCGCGGCACAGGCTGCGCAGGCAGATAAGTTTATCAGTGATGCGGGCGGCTTTGATGCCGAAGTTGCAATTAAGGGTGCAAACTTCAGCGGAGGACAGAAGCAGCGCCTTCTTATAACCCGCGCGCTTGCAGGAAATCCCGAAATATTTATATTTGACGATTCGTTCTCCGCACTTGATTACAAAACAGATTCCCTTTTGCGGGAAAAGCTGCGCGACAGCTTTGGCGACAAAACTAAAATCATTGTTACACAGCGCGTAAGCTCTGTTCTGTCGGCCGAGCATATCCTTGTTCTTGACAACGGAAAATGCGCAGGCTACGGTACGCATGAGGAGCTTATGAAAACGTGTGCGATATACCGCGAGACTGCCGAGCTTCAGCTGGGAGGTGAGAGCTATGCGCAATAATAATAACAAAACCAAAACGCGCACATTATCAAGACTTATACGCTATATTTCCCCTTTTTCTCCATATCTTATTCTCGGCATCGTTCTGACGATTGCAAGCAATGCCCTCGCTCTCGTCGGCCCGTATCTTTCAGGCCTTGCCATCGGATGTATTGAACCGGGAATCGGCAAGGTGGAATTCAAAGCTCTTCCGGTTTATCTCCTGCTTATGGCTGTATTTTATGTACTGTCCGGAATTCTTTCCTACGCACTTTCAAAGCTTATGATAAATACAAGCCGCAAAATTATATTCAAAATGCGCGGAGATATATTTGATAAGCTGCAGACCCTGCCTGTAGGGTATTTTGACACGCATCCCGTAGGCGATATACTCAGCAGAATATCTTATGACACCGACACGATAAACACTTCCCTTTCCACCGACGTAGTACACGTTTTTGCCGGGATTATTACGGTTATCGGCTCACTCGCCATGATGATATATATTTCGCCGCGATTGACGCTTATTTTCGCAATTACAGTTCCTCTGACAATGATTCTTGTAAAATTTATCACAGGAAAAACACGTCCGCTTTTTCGAGCGCGCTCTAAGAAGCTCGGTGAGCTTAACGGATTTGTGGAAGAAATGTCCAGCGGACAGAAAACAATTCGTGCATACAACCGCGAAGCGGATGTAATTGACCGTTTTTCTGCGAAAAACGATGAAACGGTCACAGCCTATTATAAAGCGGAATACTACGGCGGCGTAGTCGGTCCTTCGGTCAACTTTATGAACAACCTCTCCCTTTCACTTGTAAGCGTTTTCGGAGCGGCGCTTTATTTAAAGCAGCTTATAACGATTGCGAACATCTCATCCTTCGTTCTCTATTCAAGAAAGTTTTCCGGTCCGATAAACGAAATTGCAAATATAATAAGTGAGCTTCAGTCCACTCTCTCTGCTGCAGAACGTGTTTTTGCACTTCTTGACGAAGAACCGGAGCCGATTGATTGCGCAGGTATGACGGAGGCGGAAAATATCCGCGGCGAGGTTGAATTGTCTGACGTTTCCTTCGGATATACACCCGAAGTCGAGGTAATCAAGAACCTGAGTCTTAAGGTAAAAAGCGGAGACCTTGTCGCAATAGTCGGTCCTACCGGCGCCGGAAAAACAACGCTTGTAAATCTGCTTATGCGTTTTTATGACATCAATTCCGGCAGCATACGCATCGACGGCACAGATGTTTCCGAAATCACCCGCAAAAGTATGAGGCTGGCGTACTCAATGGTATTGCAGGACACGTGGCTTTTCCACGGAACGGTTTTTGATAATATCGCCTACGGTAAAGAGGGCGCAACGCGTGAAGATGTTGAACGCGCGTGCCGCGATGCCGGCATCCACGACTATATATTAACACTTCCGCAGGGCTATGACACGATTCTGATTGACGGCGGCACAAATATTTCTAAAGGACAAAAACAGCTGCTCACAATTGCACGCGCAATGCTTGCAGATGCAAAGCTCCTTATCCTGGACGAAGCAACATCAAACGTGGACACCCGCACGGAAAAGCAGATACAAAAAACCATGCGCAAGCTTATGGACGGAAAAACATGCTTTGTTATTGCTCACAGACTTTCAACAGTCCGGGATGCCGATGTCATACTGGTTGTTAAAGACGGTAATATAATTGAATCCGGCACACACGACGAGCTTATTGCAAAAAACGGATTTTACAAAGAAATGTTCGACTCGCAGTTTATTTAAAGAAACTACAAAAAGCTGTAGAAAACAACAATTCGTTTTCTACAGCTTTTTGATGTAATCTGATTTTTTACTTTTTTATTCCCGGAAGCTTGTTGTAAATTACGGCAAGCTTTTCGCCTTTCGGCAAACGCTTTATATCATCCTCGGTTATTGCACGAAGAATAACCAATGACGCGGCATAGACAACAGCACCACAGCCTATACCAATAACAGTACCGACATTTTCAGATGCACCAAGCATAACAACGCGGGATACAACAACTGCCGTAATCGCACACAATATCGCAGAAATTGCAGGCTTTATAAATACCGTCATAAAATTAATGCGAAGCTTTGTTATACGCAACAGAAAATACATACTGATAAGCATTATGAGAACATAGCAGATCAGTGTTCCGATCGCCGCGCCCAAAATATTGATTTGCGGTATACCGACAGTAATATAGTTGAACGTAAGCTTAAACGCCGCGCAGCCAACCATTATCTTCACCGGAAGGTCTGCCCTGCCGACAGCCTGAAGCATACTGTTTATCGGAGAGCACGCCGACGAAAAGATAACAGCTATACCGAGCACTGCAAGAAGCGGCACGGCAATTTCAACCTCCTCAGGCTTACTGCCGTAAAGAAGAGAAAGCACGCCGTGAGACATTGCAGACATACCGATGCCCGCCGGAAGAACAAGGAGCATTGTCATTCGAAGAACAGCTTCAACGTTATCTTTAAGCTCTGCGGTGTTTTTTTCCGTCCATGCAGTGGTTATCGCAGGCAATGCACTTACACCGAACGCCACGGTAAATGTCGGAATCAGGTTATACAAAGTAACCGCCATTCCCTTATAGCAGCCGTTTAAATAATTCGGAATATCCTCAAGCGCCTTAGTTGCCGGCAACGCATTGCCGTAAATCGTGCGCAACACATCGTAACCCGTATCAACCGCGTGGTGAAGCCTATCGTACACAGATAAAAGGTCTATGACACCGGTAATCTGACCGACACAAGAGCCGAGCGCAATAGGAACGGCGACCTTGACGATTTTTTTCAGAATCGTTTTGGTCGGCGTAACATTCTGAGGTGCATCAAGCTCTTCAGAGGTTATACCGTCACCGCGCACCTTATGGCGGATAAAGACAGAAAGCCAGCTCCCCGCCGCACCCATAGCCACGCCGAGTATTGCACCTGCCGCGGCAAACTGAAGGATCCTGATTTCCGCTTCTTCAAAGGTTGCAAAGCTTTTGCCTAAAACAGTTCCGCTCGCCGCAAATTCATCAGTTCCAAGCTTATACGCAAGCATTGAAAGACCGAAACCGAAAATAAGCTTTATCACAACCTCAACAACCTGCGCGATTGCAGTGGGATACATATTTCGCAGACCTTCGTAATAGCCTTTGTACGCGGAGGTCATACAAACAAAAAACACAGTGGGCGCCATTGCCATAACAGCAAGGTACGCACCCGGATTTTTTATCATCTTGTTGACGAAAAAGCCCGCGCCGAAGAACATTATGCAAAAACCGATAAGACCGGTTATAAAGAACACTGTATTTGCAATACGAAGCGTTCTTCTTACATCACGGAAGCGCCCTTCCGAAACGCTTTCAGCAACTATGCGCGCTATCGCAACCGGAAGCCCTGCGTTTGAGATAACATACACCGGCATATATATATCATATGCCGTGGAGAAATATCCCATACCGTCGCCGCCGAGGATGTTCGTAAGCGGTATTTTAAACAGAGCGCCGATAAACTTAACAATAAGCGCGGCAACAGAGAGAATCATCGCACCTTTAAAAAAGCTTTGTTTTTTTCGTTCCTTCATTCAGGCACACTTCCCTTCAAAGGATATGTAGTTATTCGCCGAGGATTTCGATTGCACGCTTCATATCCTCTGCACCGAACACCGAGGACCCCGCGACAATAACATTCGCTCCCGCAGCTTTTGCAGCGGCAACATTATCACACGTTACGCCGCCGTCGATTTCAAGAAGGCATTTGGGATTCCGCGCATCAATAAGAGCGCGTGCTTCGGCAATTTTGGGAAGGCAGAAGTCTATAAACTTCTGTCCGCCAAACCCCGGCTCAACAGTCATAATAAGAACCATATCGAGGATATCAATATACTTTTCAAGAGCAGAAACCGGAGTGTTCGGCTTTATTGAGAGCGCGCACTTCACGCCCGCTTCACGGATGCGGGCAAGAACCTTGCCGACATCGGAGCTGCACTCTTCATGTATTGTAATTATATGAGAACCGGCTTTTATAAAATCATCAAGATAAAAATCCGGATCTGATATCATAAGATGGACATCAAGCGGAAGATCGGAAACCTTTGAAATAGCTTTCACAACCGGAGCACCGATTGAGATATTCGGAACAAAGTGACCGTCCATAACGTCAACATGTGCCCAATGTGCGCCTGCCGTTTCAAGACGCTTCATTTCACTTTCAAGGTTTGCAAAATCAGCCGATAAAATCGACGGGGATACTTTAATCATTTTATATAACCTCCTGAGTTTATTATGTCTATATTATACAACAGTTAACAGCCCCGGTCAACGAACATTTTTCCGCACTGCGGCATAACGTAATAATGAGCAGAACAAACGACGAGCCTTGCAAACAGCTCGTTCTCCCTCTGACCTCACGGCGGTCGGCATATTTTTCGTTTGTTCTTTCATATAGCCTGCCCGGAAGTTTTTCCGGGCGGGCATCCGTATAAGAGAAAAAACCGACTTGAAAACAAGCCGGTTTGGAGCGGAAGACGAGATTCGAACTCGCGACTTTCACCTTGGCAAGGTGACACTCTACCACTGAGTCACTCCCGCAATTGCATATACTATTATACCACATAATTGCGGAATGTCAACAAGAAAAATATTAAATTTTATTTAACTTGCAGATTTTATTTTTTCTTGCAGAAATGAAATAAATATGGTATACTTATTTCCATATTATATAAACAAAGGGTGAATATTTATGAGTAAAAGAGTTTTTGCTCCCGGAGACGTTCTTCTTCCCAAAGACGGAACGGATATGACCAAATGGAGCGTTGTTGCGTGTGACCAATACACCTCCGAGCCGGAATACTGGTCAAGTGTTTCTTCTTTTGTCGGAGATGCACCGTCCACACTGCATCTTACATTCCCGGAAATTTATCTTGAGGACGGGAACGGAGATGCAAGAATCGAGCGCATCAACAGTTCTATGGCAGAATACATAGCAAACGGTATTTTTACAGAAAAGGTGTCTAAATACATATACGTTGAGCGCACTCAAAGAAACGGAAAGATACGCCGCGGTCTTATGGGCGTGGTTGACCTTGAAGAGTATGACTATATGCCCGGCTCGCAGTCTAAAATCCGTGCTACGGAGGGCACCGTTCTTGAGCGCATTCCGCCGCGCGTTAAAATCCGCAAAAATGCAAAGCTTGAAATCCCGCACATAATGCTCCTCATTGACGATGCAGAAAAGACTGTTATCGAACCGCTTGCCGGTGCCGAGCTTCCTGTTGCATATGACTTTACGCTTATGGAGAATTCAGGCTCTATCCGCGGATATTTTGTAAACGCAGATGAGGAAGCGCGCATAGACAAAGCTCTCGCCGCGCTTGCTGATGAAGCAGCATTTAATAAGAAATACAATGTTTCCGGCAAAGGCGTTTTACAGTTTGCAGTAGGCGACGGAAACCATTCTCTCGCAACAGCAAAAGAGTGCTGGCGTCTCGTTAAGGAAACAATCTCCCCTGATGAGTATGAAACACATCCGGCGCGCTTCGCGCTTTGCGAGCTTGTAAATCTGCACGATGCTTCACTCGAATTCGAAGCAATCCACAGAGTTGTTTTTGACATTGATACAGCGAAAATGCGCAAAGCGCTCTCAGAATATTATGAGCTTTCAAATTCTGCGGAGCAGAAGTTTATTATGATTACGGCAGACGGCACCGAGGAAATAGGAATCGCAAATCCGAAATCCAATCTCACAGTCGGCTCACTTCAGAAATTCATTGACGATTATCTGAAAGAAAACGGCGGAAAGGTGGATTATATCCACGGTGAGGATGTTGTAAAGCGTCTCGGTGCAGAGCCGGGCAACGCAGGCTTTATCCTTCCTGTAATTTCAAAGGACTCCTTCTTCCCGACCGTTATCTGCGACGGTGCTCTTCCGAGAAAAACTTTTTCCATGGGCGATGCATGGGACAAGAGATTTTATTTAGAATCAAGAGTTATAAAGAAATAATGTTTATGCAACAATCGCCGCGAAGATTTCTCTTCGCGGCGATACTTTTGTATTTATTCAATTTATCAGGAAAGCATCTGCTTTCTTCTGGAGAGGTTAAGCGTTCCGTCGGTCATATTGCCGAGCTCATCAAGGGTTTTTCCGGTGCCGTAAACAACACAGGAAACAGCCTCATCTGCAACACGGGTGTCGATACCTGTTTTGGACTGGATAAGCTCTGCAAAGCCCCAGACAAGAGAGCCGCCGCCCGTAAGGACGATACCGTTTGTCGAAATATCGCCGACAAGCTCAGGCGGAGTGCGCTCAAGCACGCTGTGGATAGCCTCAACAATTCTTGTTGCAGGTTCTTCAAGAGCCTCATACATCTCGCTTGAGGTTACCGTAAAGATACGCGGAAGCCCCGTCATAAGGCAACGTCCTTTTATTTCCATAGAAATTTCCTCAGGACGCGGGAACACACAGCCGATATTGATTTTGAGATCCTCTGCGGTACGCTCACCAATCAACACATTATGCTTGCGGCGTATGTATTTGATGATATATTCATCAAAATCATCACCCGCCATTTTAATTGATGAGGATTCAACAATATTTGAAAGAGAGATAACAGCAACGTCGGTTGTTCCGCCGCCGATATCAATAATCATATTTCCATCCGGTTCTTCAATCTTGATACCGGCACCAATTGCAGCCGCAATAGGTTCTTCTATAAGGAACACGCTTCTTGCGCCCGCCTGACGACCTGCATCAATAACCGCACGCTCTTCAACCTCTGTTATTCCGCTTGGAACGCAAATAACAACGCGCGGCTTAATAAGGCTAAATCCTCCCATTGCACGGCGAATGAAATTCTTTATCATATGCTCTGTCATTTCATAGTCAGAAATAACGCCGCCGCGAAGCGGACGGATAGCGATGATGTTTCCCGGAGTACGACCGAGCATCTTCTGAGCTTCAATACCGACCTTTAAAACCTTATCGGTTGCTTTATCGACCGCTACGACAGACGGTTCACGCAGCACAATCCCCTTTCCTTTTACGTATACGAGGATAGATGCAGTGCCCAAATCAATTCCTATATCCCTGCTGAAAACCATTACTTTCCACCTCAATTTTTCTTCATAAATTCTTTTACCAATATAGTATACCACAAATAAATACCGCTTACAAGCATTATTTATTACAGATTATTTTTTCCCTTGCCCGGCGGCAGCAATTGTCACAACATACACCTTTTCGGCACCGCTCGTTTTCAAAACGCGGGCACACTCACTGACTGTGCTTCCCGTGGTAAACACATCGTCAATCAGAATTATGCGTTTTCCGGATACATCCGCAGTTGCAATTTCATATGCGCCGAGAACGTTTGCCCGTCTGCCTGCCGCATCAGTCTGGCGTGACTGAGGCGAGGAATCACGGCATTTTACAAGCGTCCTCACCGGTTCAGAGCCGATACGACGGCAGGTTTCAGCCGCCAAAAGCTTTGCCTGATCATATCCGCGGCTCCTTTTTCTTTTTTTACTGAGCGGAACCCATGAAATAATATCATATTTCCCCGCAAGATTTGAATTAATACACTCTTCAAGATATTCAGAGAAATCAACGGAATACTTCGAAAGCCCCGCAAATTTATATCTTATAATCGCATTTTTAACATCGCCTTTATAGCGAAAACACGACCATACACCGTCAACGAACATCACATTTTCTTTGGACTCCTGAGGAATTTTATAAGGCAGCGTATCTCTGCATTTGTCGCATACTCCGTCCTTTTCAAGAACACGTCTGCAGAACACACACTTGGGAGGAAACAAATATTTTGCGACAAGCTCTGTAATTTTCAAACGCCTTACCTCCTTCGCTCGTAAATAATCTTAACCGAGAAGCTCTTTTATTCGAGTCTTAAGCGCACTGTACCTGTTTCTTTGTTTATTATTTTCCGTCATACGCTTAACTACGCCGTAGTCGCCTACGATTATAAGTAACTCTCGTGCTCGCGTCATTGCCGTATACAACACGCTTCTGTGCAAAAGCGTCGGCGAGCTGTCACACGCAACCAGAACAACAGCGCGAAACTCGCTGCCTTGTGATTTATGAACCGTCATTGCATACGCAAGCTCGAGCTCATTCAGCATAGAAAACGGATAATGCACGAGGCGGGAATCAAAATTCACGGTCAGAGTTTCATCGCGGGTATCAATGCTTATAACCTCGCCGATATCTCCGTTAAATATTCCGTAGCCCACTTCGCCGCCGTACATCCCATACCAGTTTATAGTATAGTTGTTCTTTATCTGCATAACTCTGTCACCCAAACGGAAAAGACGGTCACCAATCTTCTTTTCATCCTTACCCTCCTCAGGAGGATTAAGCGCTTGCTGTAAACGGTGGTTAAGCTCCACTGTTCCGGTTGAATTTTTACGGCTGACGGCAAGTACCTGAATCTGCGATGCAGGAATATTCATATTATCAGGTAATCTCGTTCTGCAAAGCTCAAGCACTGTTTTTACCAGCGACTCATCATCTGTCCGTGACATAAAGAACAAATCATTGTCCTTTTTCCTGAAATCGGGAAGCTCACCGCGATTGACCGAGTGCGCACCGACAATTATATCACTTTCTGCCGCCTGACGGAAAATCCTGTCAAGGACAACCGTCGGAAACATCTCACAGCCAAGCAGATCTTTAAAAACATTTCCGGGTCCGACAGACGGAAGCTGATCGGCATCACCGACAAGAATCAGCTTGCATCGTGGCGGAAGAGCTTTCAGGGTCGCCGCCATAAGCTCAATGTCAACCATAGACATTTCATCTATTATGAGAACATCGGTCTCAAGCGGATTCTGCTCGTCTCTCGAAAATGACGCCGCGGTTCCGTGTTCATTGTAGCAAATTTCAAGAAGGCGGTGAATTGTTTTTGCTTCAATCCCGCAAAACTCCGTCATTCTCTTGGCCGCGCGCCCTGTCGGAGCTGCAAGCATCACCCGCATATCCATTCGCTCAAATGCGGCAAGCATCCCTTTGATAACTGTTGTTTTTCCGGTTCCGGGCCCTCCCGTCAAAAGAAGAACTGAGTTGTTCACCGCCATCTCAATTGCTTTTTTTTGCAGAGGTTCAAACTTGAGATTTCCTTTTATCTCCGCTTTCTCAACAATTTCATCGCAACTAAACTCTGTTGCCGTATTTGTAGCCGCCAAAACAGCAAGTTTTTTTGCGACATAACTCTCAGCATCGTAAAGCGACGAAAGATAACACGCAGAGAGCCCGCAAATTTCCTCTTCTACCACTTCACCGTCAGCAATAAGACGGTCGATGGTTATTTCAATCTGCGCTTCGTCCACACTCAACAGTCTTGCCGTGGCAGCGCGCAATTTATCACGAGGAATAAAGGTATGACCTGATTCGGAATTAAAGCGAAGTTCATATATAACAGCCGCAACAAGTCGCTCACGCGCATTGCCCTCAAAGCCCATGTCTATCGCAAGCTTATCAGCCTTATAAAACGGAACGCCGATTTCCGCATCTGAAAGTATGTACGGGTTTCTGCGGACAAACTCTGTTGCTTTTTTCCCGTATATATGAAATAATGCAACCGCGATTTCCGGTTCAAGCCCGTTTTCCGAAACAAACTCCATAAGCAGCATCAGGGCACTTTGCTGTTCAAACCTTGATGCTATCTGCTCTGCTTTTTTTGCCGTAATTCCGGCTATTTCACACAGCCTGCGCGGATAACGCTCAATTATATAAAGGCTGTCGTCTCCAAAGGTTTCTACAATTTTTTCTGCAGTTTTCCTGCCTATTCCGCGAATCGCTCCGGACGACAAATACGCAAGAATCATCTCTGCGCTGTTCGGCAGAGTTCTCTGAAATGACGTTATTTTAAACTGCGAGCCATAGCTTGGATGATTTGCCCATACTCCGCTTGCCTCTATATACTCCCCGACACCGGCAAACGGAACACAACCGACAGCAACAGTCTCTCCTCCATCTTCCGTGTGCAGATTCAAAACAGCATATCCGTTATCGTCATTTTTAAATATAACCGAGGCTATTACGCCGCTTATTACAGTTTCTTCAGTCATTACCGTTCCTCACGATTTTCTATTTATAATCCGCTGTATGAACAAACAGAAAGGATTTTCTTTTAAGCTTTTCGGATAAAACAGAATATCTGCCAATACCGAAAAAAGCGCAATTACGCAAATTGATGCAAAAACCGCAATTATTGCATCTGCAACAACCCGAATCCACACAGAATATCACCTCGGTATATTCTATGCCGAGAAATTTTATGCGTGAAGTCCCGGGCAATGATATATTATATCAGTTATTTGCAAAATAAACAAGTCTTACTATATTTATAAATTATAACACACACTTGCCGTTATTTCAACAAGTGTGTGTTGTTTTCTTTTACAATTAACGCTCTGCGCGTCAGGCTTTATTATCTGCAGCAGCCGTGTCTGTGGTGATGTCCGCAACCGCCTCTTTCAGCACAACATTTACAGCAACAGCAGCAACCGCATTCTCTTTCGTATCCGGCGCACGACTCTCTGCCGCCCGCGTCGACATACT
>JAFQVE010000445.1 GCA_017408185.1 Oscillospiraceae bacterium
GCGAAGTGAGCGAAGATTTGTTCCGGGCTTGCCTTCACCGCAATACACAATCGGTCCGCGCTGCAGTGCTACCCTGCCGCCGTTTGCAATTACGTTGGGATTTGCCTGCACAAAGAACGGTTCCATCTCAAACGATACGTTTATCTCGCCCTGCGGATTTTCGACATACGCATAGCCGTTTCTTATCTCATACGGGCGGTCGATAGTGTAATTATCGCACCACGCAGGGATGCGGATTGCGAGATTCTTTATATCACCCGATACAGAGAATGAGATATCTCCGTTTTTCGGATACTCTGTTTTCTGCGTAATTTTCACGTTGCCGCAATTAAGATCTCCCGCTCCGAACTGGTTTACAAAAACCGTATCTCCACTTACAGAATAGAAATATTCCTCAATTGATGCTATATGCCTTAAGATATTGGGCGGGCAACAGGAGCACTCAAACACCTCAACACGCTGTTGAATCGGCTGATATGTCGGCGGCTCGTCGAATATATCGTAGCGTGAAAGCAGGCGCGGGTCGATTTCCAGCGGGTTTGTGTAGAAAAACTTTCTTCCGTCAAGAGAGACACCCGAGAGCATACCGTTATACATAACGCGTTCTATTATATCGGCATATTTTGCGTCAATTTCAAGTTCCGACATACGGCGGCAGAAATACATCATCGCAATCGCCGCACAGGTCTCGGTATATGCAACGTCGTTGGGAAGGTCATACGCATGAGTGAAGCGTTCGCCGTAACGGTCAGAGCCGACACCGCCGGTTATGTACATTTTGCGCTCTGTTATATCTTTAAACAGGTTTTTGCATATATTGAGAAGTTCGCTATCATCAAGCTCTCCCGCAAGGTCTGCCATTGCACTGTACATATAGAGCGCTCTTACGCAATGCCCCACCGCCTCACGCTGTTCGCGCACGGGCTTGTGGCTTTGGAACTCTTCATCGGGATAAATTTTATTCGGATATTCGGGAAGGCACATGTGCTCTTCGTGACGTCCGCGCTCTTCAATGAAGTAGCGCGAAAGCTCAAGATACTTTTTATCTTCTGTTTCTTTATAAAGCTTAAAGAGCGCAAGCTCTATTTCCTGATGCCCGGGCGTGAAAAATTTTGCACTCTTTTCTTTCAAAAAAACATCATACACGTAATCGACATAACGCAGGATAAGTGAGAAAAGCTTATCCTTGCCCGTTGCCTTTTTGTAAGCTATTGCCGCTTCGATAAAGTGGCCGAGGCAATACAGCTCGTGGTTGTTGCGGTTGGTGAAACGCGCATCCGGGTCAATGTTTATGTAGTAGGAATTAAAATAGCCGCACGGCAAGATATTTTTTTCGATATTGTCGACCGTTTCGTCAACTATCGCCTCAAGTTCCGGTGCCTTTTCCCGGGCGGTTATATACGCCACGCCCTCAATCCATTTTGCAACGTCGCTGTCCCAATATTCGTGGGGACGATTTGGCTTCCCTTCCTTCCAGTTGCACGCTATCGCATCAAAGCGTCCGGTATCGCGAAATCGCTCATACACGGCGCGCGCCGTGACGTTGCGGTTTATTTCCTGACGTTTTTTCCAAAAGCCGCCGGAAAGCGTAAGTTCGGTGAAATCTATGTGTTTTGCTTTTAGCATTTTTACCTCCGGTGAAAATACATTTCTATTCTGTAATTTAATTCTAATAAATTTCAAATTGTTTATCAATGAACAATAAATGTAAATAGTGAGAAAAAACGACTTATTTCATAATTGTTACACTGAAATTTCGATTGAACAGAAAAGGACACCGCAAATTGCGGTGTCCCGAAGCAACAAATATTTTTCCGTCATTTTCGTGTTTACTCGCTCGCCTTTTTCCAACACTCAACAAGCTCACGGCAATCAGCCGCGGTCGGATCTTTACCACCGAAACCTACTTCAAATAGAATCGGTCCTTCATAGCCCGCATCATCAAGTGCGCCAAGTATACGTTTCCAGTCTATAACTCCGCGCCCCGGGAACCAGTGACGTTCCCACTCACCGTCATAATCGGAAATGTGGGTGGTGAGAATATACTTGCCCACCGCTCTGACAAAGCCTTCGTTGTCGGAACCGAGAAAATGGTTTGAATCATAGCAAACACCAAGGTTATCACGTCCGACGCTTTCCATTATATAAAGCATCTCCTCTGCCGAGCTTCCTATCCAGCCCGGCATAAGGTCTTCAACGGCAACCTTTATCCCGAGCGGAGCGCAGAAATCGCACAGCTTTTTGAGATAATCAATAAACGCTTCAATACGCGCGGGAAGTTCCTCCGAAATAACGCGCATACTGCCGTGGATTACAACTGTTTTTATTCCGGTTCTGCGGAATATTTCTATAAGCCGCTTTGTATTTTCAAGCGTATCCTCACGCAAATCCGTCCGAAGTGCCGATGGTTGAAAATTAAAGAACTCACTCGTTGCAAACGGAAGATGAAAAGAATTAATCCTCACACCATATTTTTCGGACAGACGCACAAACTCATCGGTTACCTCCGAAAAATCGGCGAAATATTCCTCTTTCGGGCTTTCCGGGCGGACGACAACATATTCCACGCAATCAAAAAGTCCCGATGCAAAGACCTCTTCTTTCGGATATTTAAGAGATATTCCAAGCTTTCTTTCCATTTTTCTTATACTCCTTTACAAATTCTGTCTCGCCATATTGGCAAAGTTTTCATAAAAATAAAAATCATAGCAGGTGAGAAAACCAAACCGAATGCCGTCTATCTCAATAACCGTAGGTAAAGTATGCTCGTATGTATACTCAGCATCAAGCTTTGTTATCACCTCTTCGTTTCGAACAAGATGTTCTTTGTAATACTTACCGACAGTTTCTCCGTTGCGGTCAATCGCAACTGTTGTGTTCCAAAGTCCTGTTTCTGTCATCTGACGAACATTTACAAATACAATCGCGTTGCATCTTTTTGCTGTTTCGCGGCACTCTTTTATTACGTTTTCGCTATATTTTGCAACACTTTCTCTTTCTTCTTCAAGCGTTGATGCCCTACACGGAATATCGCTGCATTCAGGCACACATTCATTTTCCATTTTCCTCTGTTTTGTAATTATCTACAGTATACATTACGAAAATTTCAATGTCAATCACCATATTGTTTTTTCTCACCAAATACACTTTTTTCTCCTCACAGCTTGTCGGCAATTTTATTGACAAGACGAAAGGACGCTATTTATTATTCATATGGATTTTAAAATACATATTGCGGAAGCTTGTGGGAGACATGTTTTCGTGGTACTTGAAGAATTTAACGAAAAGGTTTTCATCTCCGAAGCCAAGCTCAAAAGCAATTTGCTTTACGCTAAGTTCAGTGGTGAGAAGAAGCTCCTTCGCACATTTGATTCGCTCGCTGTTTATATAATCCTTAAGCGTCTTTCCGGAATATTTCTTAAACAGGCGGCTTATGTATGTTTTATTATAACCGAAAATGTCGGCGAGGTCTGAAACCTTCATATCACAGCGAATGTTCATTCTCACCCATTCAGAGATTTTCGTAAACGCAACAGTCGGCGCAGCTTCGTTTGCCTTTCCTACCGACGCAAGGTGAGCAATGATACTTCCGCACGATAAATCCTTTGCGTAATCCGGCATTGCATTTGTGTTCGCCACATGCAGAAGCTCGCGGAAAAGATTGAGCGTTATATAGTCACCCTCGCAAGCTGTTATTTTTTCAAGACCGAAGAAGGAGATATTATCTGTAATGAAGTGAACCCAGAAAAACTCGGTTATCCCATCGCTCGGCCGGCTTCCGGTATGCAACGTTCCCGGAAGAAGAAGCATTGCATCTCCGCGGGAAAGCGTATATTCGCGCCCGTCTTCCTCAATATAGACCTTGCCTTGAGTTACATAAATTATTTCATAGCTGTCAATCGTGCGGCGCGGGTGAATCCACTGTTGCTCGGTGGAAAACAGTCCTGCCGATACGTATTCAAGCGTTATGCCGTTATCTATATGTATCATTTTTTCACCTCCGGCTTCTGCTTTTATATTAACTCAACGGAGAGATTTTGTCAATAAAAAACGGAGTGCGGCACATTCATTTTTACCACATCTCCGTATTTTATATTGTTTGTTAATTTTTCCTCACATTTATAAACGCATCGATATCTTCGATAATATACGCTCTTCCGGTAGTATGCAAAACATCAAAGCATGTTCCAAGGTAATCAAGAACGCCATACTTTTTAAACAAGAGCATCGCTTCTCTCCCTCCAAGCTTTTTTTCAGCTCGATACGCTTCAAAACAAAAAGACTTGAACTCCAAAGTTTTAGACATATGTTACACCTCCGGTAAAATCAATCTTCCCTCTCGCTCTTCATTGAAAAGCCGCGCAAGCATAACGGCACTGTACTGCCACACTTTTGTTTCTTCTCTTTCCAAATAGGAATATAGCTTAGACTGCGTAAATCTTTCCATCGCTGTATTCTCAGACCAATCATTGAGCTCCATAATTTTCGATGTCACATTAGCTGTAATCCCATACAGAAGGGTTTCAAAACTTCTTTCATTCATTGTCGAATTCCTCCGTATCAAGATATTTCAAATATTCAAGCGACTTGTCAGTATGAAACAAAATCTGATCACACAAGTTTTCGGTTTTAAGCTTTTTCAGTGCCGTTTGCTTATCCACATCCCCATTTTCATACTCAACAACAACCCTGTAAACCTTATCATCTGCAACCGGGCCGATAACTATATCATAATTCCCTGTTTGCTGCCCGCTCCTGTTCTTACAAATAAAATCAAGCCATTTTTCATCTGCGACAGCGAATTGAATAACCACAAGATCCCGCTTTGCTCTTTCGATATCAAAGTCATATCTACTGACATATTTAATTCTGCTGTTATTTCGATAACAAACCTTAACTGCCCATTTATTTGCTTGATATCGACTTGTAGTTACATAAAAACCACCGCCGAAATCCAACGGACGCGCTGCCTCAAAAATTTTCGGAACATCGACAAGAACATCACTGCCATGGTAACAAATCACAACACGACCTCCTTATATCTTTAATATCATTATACCACCTGATTGCATATAAAATCAAGTTCTTTACATAAAAGCCATGCTATAAAGCTAAGTATACTCTTATCCTTAGGGTTTCTAATATATCCCGCTGGTGTTTTTGCGGTAGGTTCCGGGAGTAAAGCCGCAAAGCTTTTTGAAAAGTATTTTAAAATGGGACGGGGAGCGAAATCCGCACTCATCTGCAATTTCCTCAAGCGTCAGGTTGCTGTCACTGAGAAGGTTTTTTGCACGGTTTATGCGAATTCCGGTAAGCCATTCATGCGGCGTCTGCCCCGTTTCCTGTCGGAAAAGGCGCATTATATGGATATGCGAATATCCGGAAAGCTCTCCGAGCTTTTCAAGCGTTATTCCCTCTTTATAGTTTTCTTCCATATATCCGATACAGAGCCTTACTGCATCGGAATATTTTTTCTTTGAATGAAGTGAATGGAAAAGCTCGAAGATAAGCTGCATCAGAAGCGCATTGCAATGAAGCTTTTCGGAAGCATCGTTACTTCGACAGCAGCGTATTATCTCCTCAAACAGATGAGCAGTCTCTCCGCGCGTTGAAAAATACGCCGGAATGTTATCAAGTATCTGATTTTCGTATACAACATTGTTTTCCCCGAAATCAAACACAAGGGTATAGCACTTATATTTCGGTGCGCTGTTTAATTGCGTTCCGGGCTTGGAAAAGCGTATGTCTCCGTAATGCACGGGATACGCTTCGTCCTCAATGAATATACGTCCGTCTCCGCCGAGATAGAAACCAAGCTCGTAAACATACGTTATTCGCTTGCGCTTTATCGGATTTTTGTGCCGATACTGAAACTCACGCGCGTCGATAATTCTCGGAAGCATCTGCTCTATCGGAAGCTCAACATACTTCACCACACTCACCTCATGTTAAAAAATCGAACCTTTTTGTAAATATAGCGAATTTACTCTCCGTTTTTTATACACTAAAATGATTATATAACATATATAAATCAAAGTCAAATCATATTTTAGAGAAAAATTAATTTTCAGAACGGAGGCTTTAAATGAACACCGATTTTTTACTTACAACTCCGCTTGCAAAAAAGCTTTACAGCGAGGTTGCGCGTGACCTTCCGATAATTGATTATCACAACCATTTACCGGTAGGCGACATTTCAAAAAACATAAAACCCGAAAACATCGCAAAGCTCTGGGTTACATCTGACCCATACAAGCACCGCGCAATGAGAATTCTGGGAATTCCTGAAAAATATATAACAGGCGATGCGAGCGATTTCGAGAAGTTTGAAAAGTGGTATGCTTCCCTGCCCCGTCTTATCGGGAACCCGCTCTTTGACTGGTCAATAATGGAGATGCGAACCGTTTTTGATTTTGAACTTTTACCGTTCACGAATGCAAAGGAGGTCTGGGACGAGCTTAATTCCCGCCTTTCCGGAATGAGCGCACGCGACATTCTCGGAAAATTCAATATCGAATACAGCGCGCCCTGCGCTTCCCTCTGCGATGACCTGTCTCCTTTTAATACGGCTTCGGGACTGTGCCCGTCACTTCGCGGAGACGATTTACTTTTCCCAGCACCGGAGCTTATCACAAAGCTTGAAGAGCTTACAAAAACAGGTATATCTACACTTCAAAGCTATCTTGATGCCATAGATATAAGACTTGCCGCTTTCAAGAATACAGGATGCGTATTTTCCGACCACGCACTTGATAACGGCTTTGATTATGCCGATGATGACGGCGCAAACGAAAAGCGCTTTGCCGCTCTTCTGCACGGCGATGAGCTTTGCCAAAGCGATGCCTCATTCCTCCGCTCATATGTTTTGAAGGCATTATTCGCGTTGTATGCAAAGCACGGCTTTACCGTACAGCTTCACATCGGAGCACAGCGCAGCACAAGCACAAGACTGCGCACCCTTGCCGGCGCTGCAGGTGGATATGCCGCCGCGGGAAGCTGCGTTGACGTTACAGCACTCACCACGCTTCTTGATTCTGCTGAAAAGGGTGAATACGGACTTCCGCGCATTCTTCTCTTCACGCTTAACCCCGCCGACAATGCTGTTATGGCAACTCTTTGCGGTTCATACTCCAAAGACGGTGAGGAGGCGTTTGTAAGCCAGGGGCCGGCATGGTGGTGGTGCGATCATTACCAGGGCATTTGCGATATGCTTGATAATTTCATGTGCCACAGCGTGCTTTCAAGTTTTATCGGTATGACGACCGATTCCCGCTCGCTTCTTTCCTTTGTCCGCCACGACTATTTCAGACGCGTGCTTTGCGAGTGGATTTCCGATAAAGTAAGCAAAAACAGACTGCCGGAGGATTTTAACCTTCTTGCAGACACAGTTTCAAGAATATGCTATAAAAACGCAAAAAGACTTTTAGGAGGTAACTAAAATGCATTTTAACGACAGAGACGAAATCATCGAGCTTACTCCCCTTTGGAAGGGCGAGCGTTTCCCGGACGGACGTCCGAAGGTTCCCGACAAGCACCTCGACGCGCTTTACAAAATGACGCTTGAAGAAGTCTGGAAGCCGATTTACGTTCTGGGCTATGAAAACCAGTTTGTCGGCGGCGGTGAAAATCCGCTGAAGGTTCTCCATGACGACGGAAGAAAGCTTATCGGACGCGCGGTAACCTGCAGCTACTGCCCGACACGTCCGGATTTGCATGACGTTATGTTCGCGCGCGGCGCGGCTGAGGGCAGAGCCGGAAATTACAACCAGTGGGTTGTTGATACTCTCGTTGAGCGCGATGTCGTTGTAGTTGATATGTACGACAAGATATACAAGGGCACCTTTCTCGGCGGAAACCTTACTACCGCGATAAAGACACGCACGAAAAACGGCGGTGCGGTTGTATGGGGCGGAATCCGTGACGTTGAGCAGATGAAACAGGTTCCGGATGTTCAGGTATATTACCGCGGAATTGACCCGACTCCTATTCGTGAATTCGTTATGAAGAGCTTTAACAGCGTTACAAACTTCGGCGGTGCAGTCTGCCTTCCGGGTGACGTTGTTTTCGGTGCAGGCGGCGGTGTTCTCTTCATTCCGAGCCATCTTGTGGGCGACGTTGTTGAAGGTGCGGCAAAAACGCACGTAAAGGACGACTTCGGCTTTGAGATGATTTCTCAGAACAAGTTTACAACAGCTCAGATTGACCGCAACACCTGGACGGTCGAGATGCTTGACATGCTGATGGATTGGATAAAGACCGACCCGCGCGGTGAGCAGTACCGTGACCTTGACTGGTCAAAGGAATACGACGCGGCAATAAACGGCGATCCGAACGATACACAGACGGCGCTGTAATCAGGAGGAAAACTAAGAATGAATACATATTTAAAAGATAAGGTTGCAGTTATAACGGGTGCAGGCGGAACAATCTGCTCTGCAGTTGCACTTGATCTTGCAAAGTGCGGAGTGAAGCTTGCACTTGTCGGCAGAACAGAGGAAAAGCTTCAGAAAACAGCAGCGGCAGTTAAAGAAGCCGGCGGAGAGTGCATCATCTTTGCGTGCGATGTGTGCGATGCCGATAAGGTAGAGGAGCTTGCAGACAAGGTTTATGAAACCTTTGGCAGATGCGATTTTCTCGTAAACGGTGCAGGCGGCAACCAGACCGCGGCTATGCCGACAATCACTCAGTTTGACGAGCGCGAAATTGACGGCACCCTTCCCGAGGGTACACGCGGATTCTACGACATTGATATGGACTGCTTTGAGAGCGTTATAAAAATCAACACAATGGGTTCTGTTCTCCCCATCCGCGCATTTGCAAAGCGCATGGCACGCGACGGCGGCGGAAGCATAATTAACTTTGCTTCCATGAACAGCTACTGCCCGCTCACACGTTGCTTTGCATATGCAATGAGCAAAGCGGCAGTTGTGAATATGACTCAATCTCTTGCGGCATACTTTGCTCCGGCAAACATCCGCATCAACGCAATTGCACCGGGATTTATCGCGAACGAGCGCAGCAAGCAGTATCTCGGCACACCGGAGGACGGACTTACCGCGCGCGGTCAGCAGGTTATAAACCACACCCCGACGAAGCGCTTTGGTAAAGCCGACGACATCTGCGGATGCGTGCGCTGGCTGCTTGATGAAGAGGCTTCCTCCTTTGTAACGGGCGTTACCGTTCCGGTTGACGGCGGATTCCTTACCTTAAGCGGGGTGTAAAGCTTATGTTACTTACAGATTATTTCAGATTCCCAAAGGACAGCACATGGGATATCGCAAAACAAAGCGGCGTTTCCCACGGCGTTATACGTCTCCCGGAAACTGCAGACTTTGATTTGACGGATAAATCCCACTGGCAGACGGTATATGACGGCTTTATGGATTACGGACTCCGTCCGGTTATCATTGAGCCGATGCCCAACGAGCTTCACGACCATATCAAGGCAGGCGACGAAAAGCGCGATGAGAGCATCGAGAAAGCGATTAAGATGTTTCCCATTATGGATGCACTTGATATTCGCTGTATCTGCTTTAACTTCATGGCGCACATCGGCTGGTTCCGCACAAAAAATGACATTCCGGAACGCGGCGGTGCACGCGTTACGGGCTTTGATATAAACGATTTCAAGCCGGTTGAAGCTAAGATAACAAAAGATGAGCTTTGGGCAAATTATGAGTATTTTATACGCGCAGTTCTCCCCTATGCCGAAAA
>JAFQVE010000446.1 GCA_017408185.1 Oscillospiraceae bacterium
AATCCGTATCTCTGGGTTGAGTTTACAGACGATGAAAACGAAGTCTATGCGGCATATTATGATACGTGCAAGAAGTACACAGAAGAGTTCTGCGCAAAAATTCTTCTCGGTCAGGAACCGATATCAAAGCTTGATGAGTTCCAGAGAATTCTGAAGGAAGATCTCGGTGTTAATGCGCTTCTTGAGATGTACACAACAGCATATGACCGCGTGAAATAAGTAAAAAGAACTGCAACCTTATTTACCAAAAGCAAGGTTGCAGTTCATGGAATATTTATCGCAAAGGAGAAAATGTATGAAAAAACGAGTAATTTCCCTTGTGCTTGCCTTGTGTCTTGTGCTGTCGCTTGTTCCTGCAAGTGTTTTTGCTTCGGATAAGTCAGGCATTTATATCGAGTATGACATAATGAGCAGAGCAGACAGAAGCTCCACAGAGCTTAAGTTTGCAAATCTTATCAACTATGATACGACAAACAATTTTGTAGCGTATGCGGCTGACTCCCGAAACGACGGGATAAAAAATTATTATATGCGCTATAATGCATATAACACCATCGAAATTTATAAAAATCAGTGGTTTATTCTTAAAATCAATGTTCCGAAAGCCGGTACATATGATGTTAAGATAAAAAACCATGCAAGTGCAAAAGGACATCTCCTTGATGCATATATTTTCCCTGCATCCGTAACGCCTAATGCATCGGCACTTACGGAAGGTAATTACATCGGAACGGTAGACTGTAATAATTCTACCGGCAAAGACGGAAAAACAAACCCAAATCCGTTTATGAAGGACGGAGCTGCGGCAAGTTACACCTTCCCGACGGCAGGTGAGTATTACATCGGCTTTAAGTCTTCTGCAGGAGAAACTTCCGGAACCGAATACGGATATCTCGGAAACATAATCCTTGACGGCGGAAGCGAAAAGGCTTATATGGGAAAATATGAGCTTCCGGAAGAGCCGTTTTCCGTTATGCAGACAAAAACACGTGATATTTCCGTATCTGTTCTTCTCTCCGACAACACCTGGGGTAAGGCAGATATTTCAAACTGTGCAATCGAAAACGAAAGCATTGCAACAGTAACGGATAATGGAAAAGTCAGCGGCGTTGCGCTCGGTGAAACAACGGTTTCGTTTGATGTAAGCTACAAAGGCGAGGCTGTCGGAAGTTTCCGTCTTCCTGTAAACGTTGTTGAGAACGACGGAATTACAATTAAGTATGACTTTGCAAAGCTTTATGGTGAAATATCTGCGGATATAATCAATAAGAAGTTTGCGGACAGCATTATATATGAAAACACCGACAACTTTTTCATGTATAAGAACGACTCGAGAAACGACGTAACTCCGAAAACATGGCATTTGCGATGGAGCTCGGGAATGTTCGAGATATATCAGAATCAATGGATATTCTTTGAAATTGATGTGCCGAGAGCAGGCGATTATGATATCTCCATGTATAACGGCAAGGCTCTTCTTGGCGGAGAGGTAAGCGTTTATGTGATTGAGAGCGATGGAGAAAAGCCTGTTGCGGCAGACTTTACCGATACAAATCTTGTCGGAACAATCGACTGTGAAGATACAAGCCTTGCAGAGAAAAAGGTCGTCAAGGTAGAGACTCCCACATTTGTCGGAAAGCATTACTTTGAAACTGCAGGAAAGTATTATATCGGATTCCGTGCACTTGATACAACGCCTGACGCTAACGACACCGCTTATGTCGGAGATATCGTTATGAGAGCAGGAGATAAGCGCATAGTTATGAACGCATATCCGAAAAACGAAACAGTCTCCCTTGTGCAGGGTCAGGAGGCGAAGGTTTCGGCATATGCTCTGCTTTCCGATGTAAGTGAAGTTGAGCTTGCTTGTTCGGATTTCCAGATAGCTGATGGCGGTGAAGATATAGTTTCGGTATCGGATGACGGTGTTGTCACAGCACTTTCAGAGGGCGAGACCACAGTCTCCTACACTGCAAGCTATGGAAACAGCTACGAGACAAGTTTTGAAACAAAAATCAAGGTTACAGCAGGCGGAATATCAATAACCTATGACATCGAGAGCGATATGAATCGTATGGGCTGGGACAGCATCAATAAGCTCGGCGATCTCAAAAAGCTTACCGATGATAAAACAAGGGGATTTTACAGATTCTTTGGAGCTACCTCCGACACCGCATATAAGGGCGGCTTCCTCTATATGAACAACTTCATTCTCTCCTGTCTCGGTCGCTATGTTGCACTTGAGGTCTATGTACCGCAGGGCGGTATATATGATCTTACCGTCAATCACGCGGCTTCAAGTGACAGCTATATGGTAGATGTATTTGTGAACAAGACCAAGGCTTCAACAAATGAGGATGACTATGTCGGAAGCTATGATTGCCACGATGAGGCAACCACAAACCGTTTCCAGCCGGCAGCCGCACCGTCATATGTAGGTAAGGTGGTTATTCCGGAGCGCGGATACTATGTATTGACCTTTATGCCCACCGACGGCACAGGCGTAGCTCAGAGCTGGAAATTCGGTTCAATCGGAACATTCACGTTAAAAAGCGGACATGAGGCTGTTCTTGCAGGCGTTTATCCGGGTGCGACAGCTTCCGAGAATGAGATGTTTATAATCTCGGTTGATTCAAATGAGCTGGTAATGACAGACCCCGAAAATCCGACCACAATGCAGATCAAAACTGAAATTGTTCCTGCAACAGACGGAGCAGATGTCACAAAGAAAGTAGAATCAACACAGTTCGGCTCATCTGCAAACAGAGTTGCTTCCGTATCTGATGACGGCGTTA
>JAFQVE010000447.1 GCA_017408185.1 Oscillospiraceae bacterium
GCGCGCTGAACAAAGCTTCCTGTTCCTTCAACATAAACTGTTGCAGGTCCGCGAAGCTCAATTCCGGCAGGTGAGCTTACATCATTCACTCTTATCGGCGAGCTGTGGGTTTCTGTTTTTCCTCCGCGCTTAACCATTATCGTAATATATGCCTCGCCCTCACTCTTACCGGTCACAACGCCTTTTGATGTAACAGATGCCACTGCCGGATCTGATGAGAAGAAGATTACGTCATCGCTCTCTGAAAGCCATGTGCCGTCCGAAAGCTTTATACGATAAAGCATACGAATGCTGTCGCCTACGTTGATTTCACTTTCCTCAAGGAAAACTTCAACATAGCTTATAACTCCCGTTCCATCAATGCTGAGTGCTTTTGGGAACTGCTGAAGAGCACCGCCCGCGCCTTTTCCTGCGCTCTCAAAAACAAGGAGATAATCCCCTGCTTGCGGGAATTCTATATCCTTTAAATTTGTGCTGAGGTCATACCCAAGGGCTGTTCTGTAAAAATTAACGGTGCCCACACTGTACCTGCCATCTGTCCATTGCGTTGTATCTTCGGTCACCGGCAGAACATAAACATTTGCAATGCCACCATTTGCATTCACACCGTGAATAAGCGTTGCGGCATAGCGCCCGGCTTTGGGAACAGTTATCTTAACCGCCCACGCTGCGCCTATTGCATTCGGTTGCGCCTGAATTCCGTAAGAACCGGAGAGGCGAACTCGTGCTGTGCTGGTATTCTCCTGCATCCCATTTGCATAGCCGTAGAAAATCCAGTTTTTCGTTTCGTTATATGTAAGATCCCACAAAGCTGTTCCTGACGGTGCGCTTGTCCGAAGGTCATAATACACCATCTCATTTGAAAGCTCCATTGGGTTTTCTTCATCACGCGAGTTTATAACCGTTATGTCCACGGTATCGCTTTTTGTCACAAAACCCTGGCGCACATTTACGGTAATCACCGCATCTCCTGGAGTCTTTGCAGTTATAAGTCCGTTTTTATCGACACTCGCAACGGAGTAATTGTTTGTTTCATATGTTACGGTTGTCATATGAAGCAACGTGTCGCTCCCATCGGCATTTTTGCCGGAGAGATTTATCTGCGCATTTGAAATCACTTCAAGCTCAGAGTTTTCAACATATGCGGTTACCGATTCAAGGTCTGGCGGCGTCACAACCGCTATATTTGCTTTTGCAGTTACCTTTTCTCCGCTTTCAAGGGTTACAGTTGCCGTAATTTCAGCATTCCCATCGGATACACCGACAATAACACCCTTTTCATTAACTGTAGCTATAGCTTCATCAGAAGAAGAATAGTTAATTTCCGCACCTACCATTGAGACAGTGCTGCCGTCACTTAAATAAAGATTGTCAAGCGCTGTTTTTACGTTTCCGCCGACGTACACTTCGTTATATTCCGGTTTCAGCGTAAAACGCATTTTTTCTACAGTTTCATTTCCGCCGTCAAGAATTATCTTTTTTATAAAGTGGCGGCGGTTTGATGCATTCAGCCCCGCTGCGGCAAAATCCGTTGCAAGAGGTGTTCGCATAACCATTATGTATTCGCCGGGAGCATCAATCTCTACCGTTCCGAGGCTATCGGTCTCTTCTGATGCTGTATCCGCTGTAGCATAGAATTTTTCTTCTGCAATGTGTTCCCCTTTTACAATCTCGGATGCACCCTCGCTTGCCTTTCCGAAATAGAAGAACACAAGACCTCCCTGAGGACGAAGACCGCGGTCAAGCTTTAACGAATATGAGCCCTCCTTCGGCACATACATTCTTACCGCCCACCATGCGCCGGAATTTGGGTATGCTATTGTTCCGTAAATTGTGTTTCTCTGTATTGACGGGTTGTTGTATTTGCCTTCAAACTGCCATGAATTTTTTGTATCAGAAAATTTTGTGCTGTCCATCTGTCCGTCGTTGGGTATAGATGCGATTTCCATACTGTATTCCACCCGAACTCCGGACGGTGCCGCAATCGGAAGAACGGTTATATCAGCTTGTGCATAAGCAGTCTTTCCTCGGTATGTCACCGCCGCCATAACGGTTGCCGCACCCGCACGCAGCGCCTTTATTGCTCCGCTATCAGAATCGACAGAAATAATATCGGTATCTTCTGTGCTGTAAGCCACTGTAGTTTTCTCCATATTGACGGCTTCGCCGTTTTCAAGCTTTGCAGAAACAGATGAAGTTGCCGACATTCCGGGTTTCATCGACGTTTTCGACAATGTGAGTGTTGCTGATTCAATCGGTGACGGTTCAATAACCGTAACCTTCATCGAAGCATTAACCGTTACGCCTTCTGCTGTTACCGGAAGCGTTATCACCGCTTCACCCGGAGATACGCCGGTAATAGTTCCGTTTTTGTCGACGGTTGCTATGTTATCATCACTGCTAATGGGTGTTCCTATAACAGGCGTTCCGTTATATACTGTCCCGTCACTCAAATAAACATTTGAAAGCTCAATGTTTGCGGTATCATCAACGTATATCTCGGAATGTCCGTTTTTCACAGTTGCCGTCATCGGGATTATTCCGCTTCCGCCATCAAGAATTATCTCTCTGAAAAAATGGCGGCGCTTTCCTGCATCCAATCCAGCCGCAGTAAAATCTGCAACGAGCGGAGTTCTTATAACCAGCATATACTCACCTGGTGCGTCCGCCGTAATGGTTGCCACACTTTCAGACAAAACATTCTCCTGCGTGCTTGCAGAATTAAACTTCAGATAACCAATCTTATCCTTTTTTACTATTTCTGCCGCACCCTCGGAAGCTTTTCCGAAGTAGAAAAACGTAAGACCACCGTCACTTCGCGTTGTATGTTTAAACTTTAGGGAATATGTTCCCTTTTTCGGAATATAGAGTTTTAAAGCATACCATGAACCTACATTGGGGTATACAAACGTTCCGTAAGCGTTGTTTCTCTGTACAGAAACCGTTCCATACTGTTCCTCAAACGCCCAGAAATTGTTTGTATCCGCAAATTTAACACTATTAATAACCGAGCCGTTGGATACAGACGGAACCTCCATACTGTACACAATTTTGATGTCAGCCGGTTCAAGCGTTGTATTTGCCGATACTGCAGGCAACATCCCTGTTAGCAACGCAAATGCGATGATTAAAGATAGTATACGCTTCATAAGCTTCCCTCCCTGTTTATTATTCTACTGTTTATTATAGCGGAGAGTATCCCCTCTCCGCTATAGGTAAGTTTTTCCGATTACTTTATGTACTCGCCATCGGTGATGAGAGTATAACCGTTAGCTTTATCACCAACTATTGCATAACCGGTGTATGTTCCCGACATATTTGCAATGACGGTGAACTGGTTATCCTTTGTTGTCATTGCCATTTTTCTTGTTTCGCTACTTGCAGCATCGGTGAACATAATTCCTTTTTCAACTGCATTGGAAAGACCTATAAACTCCGCCATTATGCCGGTTTCACCATTAACATCAAAGCTGTCGATGATTATTTTCAGCTTTTCCCCTGTGAACATCGGCGCATCATCGCCGTACTCAGCTGTTACAGTTGTATTTTCCCACGCGTAGAACGTGTATTCAGGCTCAAGGCTTACAACCTCTTCCTTACCGTTGACCGTCTTTTTCCAGAATCTGAAGGTTCCTTCCTTTGCGTCTGGTTTGCATTCTATTTTTGTCCCGTAATCGACTTTTTCTCCGTTAACGGTTACCTTATTATAAACTGTTGACTCATACTCTGCGACGTAAACGTTTTCTGCACACTTCTTCCATTCTTTCGCCGCGCCGATACCCGGAATTGACGGGAGAGCCGGCTTCTCTACTCCAACCTGAACAGCCGCAATCCGCTGACCGTTTATGTTGTAGTACTCTTCAACATCTGCAGCTACATCGCTTGCATAGACCGGAACAAGATAATTTACGTTATTTCCTTCCGGAACATACTTTTCAAGGATTGCATCAAAGGAAACAATTCTCTTGTTTGTTCCCATTCCCATCGCCCAGTAAAGGAACTCGCTTCCATCCTTAGCATCCGGAGCAGTAAGGTTATATGAACCATCCGCGTTCGGCTGTGCTGTTATTACACCGCCTTCGGTTAAGCCCGTTACGCTCGGTGCAATATAATTTTCCGCCACTTCCATTTTTGCATTAAAGCCTTCGCTGATTTCCTTATTATTTACCGTAATGTCAATTGAGCGGGAGGAGGATTTTCCGTTAGCTGTCACGGTTGCCGTTACGGTTGCAACGCCGTCGGATAAGCCGGTAACCTCACCGGTTGAAGAATTAACACTTACTATATCCGTATCTTCAGTTGCATAAGTTATTTCCGGATTCGTTACTGCAGTTGTCGCATCACTCATAAGAGCAGAGGTTGCAGTTACTTTTGCAGTACCACCAACTGTAATAGCGTCATTATCCGCTGTGACATTGATCATCGGAACTGTACTTGATCCTCCGTCAAGGATTATCTTTTTGAAAAAGTGGCGGCGCTTGCTTGCATCCATTCCCTCCGCAGCGAAATCTGCGCTGAGAGGAACTCTTACAACCAGTATATAGTCTCCCGGCTCATCTATCTCAACGGTTGCTATGTTTCCAGATAAAATACCGCTCTGTGCGCTGGACGCATTAAACTTGAGCGAACCGATTTTTTCATTTTTCACTATTTTTGTCGCGCCCTCACTATCCTTTCCGAAATAGAAGAACACAAGTCCACCGTCACTTCTCATCGAATAATCAAGTTTCAAAGAATACTTTCCTGTTCGAGGGACATAGAATCTTAATGCGTACCATGAACCTTCATTCGGATAAACAAAAACGCCGTGATCTGTGTGCCGTTGTACAGAAACTGTCCCATACTGTTCCTCAAACGCCCAGAAATTGTTTGTATCAGTAAAGTTAACGTTATTCATAACCGAACCGTTGGATACAGACGGAACCTCCATACTGTACACAGCCTTGATTCCGGACATATCCGGATTTGTTACAGAAACTTCTATTGATTTTGAAGATGAGTAGCTTCCAACTGTCGCGGTTGCGATAATTGTAGCCGTACCATTCAATTTTCCAGTTACAACACCGGTTGTTGCATCAACAGATGCAATCTCAGTATCGTCAGATGCAACTGAGTATGAATATGTAACATCCGATGCAGTCGTTCTATCACTCATAAGAGTTGCCTCAGCCTGTACGGTTGCTCCGCCGTTTCCGTTTGGTGTTGAAATAAGACTTGAGATTATTGGAACAACCCCTGTTCCACCGTCCAAAATCAATTTCTTCGGAAACATCGCTGTTCCCATCGCATCGCAGTCAAGAAAAACGAGGTAGTATTTGCCGGCTGTTCCAAAATTATATTCTTTAGCAGTAAGCGTGGACGTCGCTGTGTAATCAATATTATCGAAGAAACCTTCCTTCAACTTTTTCTCTTCATTCTCCGTATAATACAACTCTGAGCTGATGTCTGTGATATCACCAGGTAAAATATACATTTTTCCATCAGTAATTCCTTGGGTTACAGACTTATAATACTCAAAGCTGACATCATACTTTCCTGCAACTGGCACATCAATTTCTAACACTACATACCCATCCGGGGTGCCATATGAACCAAATTTCAAAAACGAATCATTAAAACTGGACCATTTATCATTTCCACCCTTTTGACTGTGGTACGCCCAAAATCCGTATGTATCATCATATGTTGTTGGATTTCGAGTTCCATCGGTTTCATATGCAACAAGATATGTTCTTTCTGAAGAAAGACCTGTTTTAGTGAAATCATACACAACTTTAACTTCGGACATTTCGGTTGTGCTCTCGCTGTCTGCTGCGAAAGCTGTCGGCGCAAGCCCGATTATGAGCATCGCCGAAAGAAGTAATGCTAATGCTTTGGTAAATCTTTTCTTCATTTTCATAATCTCTCCTCTTTTTTGTTTTTATGAAATCCGGTTTCCCGGTTATTTCCTTATATCACCTTTAGCGACTCTTACAACATAATCGCTGCCGTAGCGGTACGGAGTGAAGTTTACCGTCAAGGAATTTTCATTCTGTTTAAATTCAAGCTGTTCTCCGTTATCCATCCAGCGGATGTTTTCCACAGGAAGCGTAAAGCCGTCAAACTCAAGCTCGCCCGCAAACTTATCAGCATCCATAATGGCGTTTTCGTTTGCACGGAAGCGAAGCTTAAAGCAGAAGAAATATACATTGTTCTCTGACTGCAGCGCAAAGCTTAAAACGCCATCCTTTTGCCAAAGCGGTCTGCCGTCGTATACTGCTTCTCCGTATTTTGCCATCCACTTTCCGATAACCTCAAGAATTGCAGCCGACATATTATCAAGGCTCCCGTCACCTTTCGGACCGACGTTTATGAGGTAATTCAGCCCTGCACAGCGGCTGAGAGCAAGCTGCTCAATCAATGCTTTGGGGGATTTTATATCAAAATCCTCAGCTATTCCCCAGTAGCCCGTGATGCTGTCACAAACTTCTCCGGCGACATACTTTTTCATTCCAGCACGGTCAATAGGCGACGGAGCTCCGCGCTCACAAGTCACAGAGTCGATTTCCGGATGTCCAAGCTCACCAAGCTTAGAAAGACCTGTATTGTTAATTATCATTGCATACGGCTGATACTTTCTTATGAGTGCATACAGCTCATTCTCCTGCCAGACATCGCCTTCTCCCTTTTTTGACCAGTTGCCGTCAAGCCACAAGCCGCCTATCTTCCCGTAGTTTTTACAAAGAAGCTCTACGCTGTCACGAAGATACTTGAGATACGCATCAAAATCATTCTCAAAATCCTTGTGCCACCAATCAAGCGTGGTGTGGTAAAGGAAAGGAACTATATCTTCTTCACGGCACGCATCGACAAATTCGCGTACAAGATCGCGTCCCGCAGCAGAGTGCGGTGCATCATAATCGTTAA